>NZ_JBNGCJ010000650.1:0-11741 GCF_049974785.1 Vibrio genomosp. F10 str. 9ZD137 | reverse complement strand
AGGTTCACCGCCGTACAACCAAGCATCGTCTGTTAGGTTAGGGAAGCCTTTTTGACCACGTGCATCTGAACCGTGACATTGAGAACAGTTTTGCAAAAACAGACGTTGTCCGACTTTAACCGCTTCCTCATCGCCAGCAATATCCGGGATTGAACGCAAGTCTGTGCCATTCGAATCGTATGCCAAGCGCTTAAATGCTTCTCCAAAGTACGCATCAGCATCATCGAGTTCTTTTGCGTACTGGACGAGCTGCTTACTACTCTGCGCATTCGCTATCGATGCTTTTGACTCTTCCAAAGAGCGAACGGTTTGATCCGAACTTTGCCAACCTAAAACCCCTTTGAAGTTACCCAGACCTGGGTAAAGAGCAAGGTAAACGGCGGCAAATATGAACGTACTAATGAATAAGTAAGTCCACCACTTAGGTAGAGGGTTATTCAATTCTCGAATACCATCATACTCATGGCCCATGTCAGCACCGTCTTCAACGCCCATTTTATCTTTCAGGCACCAAATAAGTACGGCCGCACATCCAACCAACGTACCGATAGTAATGATGATTATCCAAAGACTCCAAAATGTAGTCATTGCTTCGTCACTCCCTGTTCTTTAGGTTCCGTGTTTTGTTCGTCAGCAAACACTAAATTTGCGTCTTCATCGAAGCGAGCTTTACGGTTTTTGCCGTACGCCCACCATACAATTCCAATGAAGCTAGAAAACAACACGACGGTCCATATACTGTGAATAGTACCAATATCCATAACTATTCCCCTTATTTCATTGCATGGCCAAGAGATTGAAGATAAGCAATGATGGCATCCATCTCTGTTTTTCCTTCAACATCTTTTTCAGCACTGGCGATCTGCTCATCAGTGTATGGAACACCAAACTGATTCTTAAAGATCAATAACTTATTCTGAGTGTGCTTACCGTCAAGGGTATTCTCCTCAAGCCAAGGAAAACCAGGCATGTTTGACTCAGGAACAAGTTCACGAGGATCAATTAGGTGTACACGATGCCATTCATCAGAATAACGACCGCCAACACGGGCAAGATCGGGACCTGTACGCTTAGAACCCCATAGGAATGGATGTTCCCATACGTGCTCACCAGCAACAGAATAATGACCGTAACGTTCAGTTTCAGAACGGAATGGACGAATCATTTGGCTGTGACAAACATTACACCCTTCACGGATATAGATATCACGACCTTCCATCTCTAGTGCCGTGTAAGGGCGCAAGTTTTCTACAGGCTCGGTTGTCTGCTTTTGGAATATAAGTGGCGTAATTTCCACTAAAGCACCCAAACTGATCGCTATCACAATCAGTATGGCAAGCAAGCCGACATTGCGTTCAACAATTTCATGGCGATTGTTCGAATTAGAGCTCATTCTATAATCTCCTTAAGCCGGTTGCTGGATAGCTTTTAGGCTATCTTTTGGCGCGGCGATTGTCTTGTATGCGTTGTATGCCATTAAGAACATACCAGCAAGGAAGATAAAGCCACCAATGAAACGAACAGTATAGTAAGGGTATGAAGCTTGGACTGATTCAACGAAACTATACGTTAGCGTACCGTCTGAATTGACCGCGCGCCACATTAGACCTTGCATAACACCTGATATCCACATGGCTACGATATAAAGAACCGTACCAATCGTCGCCAACCAGAAATGCACATTGATCAAGCCAACTGAGTACATGCGTTCTTGATTAAATAGGCGAGGAATAAGGTGATAAACCGTACCAATCGTGACCATTGCAACCCAACCTAATGCACCAGAGTGAACGTGACCAACCGTCCAATCAGTATAGTGGGATAGGGCATTAACCGTCTTAATCGACATCATTGGGCCTTCAAATGTAGACATGCCGTAGAAGGATAGAGAAACCACTAAGAAACGTAGGATTGGATCATAGCGAAGTTTATGCCAAGCACCAGACAGCGTCATAATACCGTTGATCATACCACCCCATGACGGAGCAAATAAAACCAAAGACATAACCATACCTAGCGACTGTGTCCAGTCAGGTAGCGCGGTGTAGTGTAAATGGTGAGGACCCGCCCAAATATAGAGCGAAACAAGCGCCCAAAAGTGAACGATGGATAAACGGTAAGAATAAACTGGACGTTCTGCCTGCTTAGGGACGAAGTAATACATCATACCTAAGAAACCGGCAGTTAGAAGGAATCCAACCGCATTGTGTCCGTACCACCACTGTATCATCGCATCTATCGCACCCGCGTAAATCGAGTAGGATTTTCCTGCTGACACTGGTATCGCCATACTGTTTACAATATGTAAAACGGCAACGGTGATGATAAAGGCTCCAAAGAACCAGTTTGCTACATAAATGTGTGAGGTTTTACGCGTGATCAGTGTTCCAAAGAACACGACTGCGTAAGCGACCCATACCAATGTAATAGCAATATCGATTGGCCATTCTAGTTCTGCGTATTCTTTACCTGAGGTAAGCCCCAAAGGTAGAGTAATTGCAGCGGCTAAAATTATCGCCTGCCATCCCCAAAAGGTGAATGCGACGAGAGGGCCACCAAATAAACGAGTTTGACAAGTACGCTGCACAACATAATAAGATGCTGCGAATAGCGCGCTTGTACCAAACGCAAAAATAACCGCATTAGTATGCAGAGGACGTAGGCGACTGTATGTCAACCACGGCGTATCAAAGTTTAGCTGTGGCCAAACTAGTTGAGCGGCAATCAAACAACCAACAGCCATACCAACAATACCCCAAAGAATAGTTACAAGGGTAAACTGGCGAACGACTGTATAGTTATAGTTTTGCTCAAGCTGCTGTTCTTGGCTCATTTGCATGCTTCCATTTTTTTATTAACTACACTTTACTTCCAACACGACTAGTGTCGTAATGCCACCCAAATCCTTTGGAAATATAAGCCTTATATCGGCGTTTCAGTTCCATTATCAACTTTTAAAAAAGTGGCACTTTCAGGACGAAACTATACTTGAATTAACAATTTAATGACAGCTTAGTAACCTTGCTAATGGTCAGGTTTTGAGGGTTTTTTTTAAAAATTTGAACTTAATTACATGGAGGCATAAAAACAATGGCAGCTCAACCCCTAACTAAAGGACGATTTGTTCAAATAATCATCACGTTGTCTATACTGGTAGGTGTATTTACGTGGCGCACGATAACCCATTCACAAATTCAATTAGTGGATTGCAACTACCAAGAACTGTGTTTATTTGATGTAAAAAACAACACTTTGGAGGCCAGATTTAACCAAGGTAAATTAAAGCTAGATTTCAACAGTGAGAAGGTCACTGTTTCGAGTGACTTAATACCTATTGAGACCGATGGACTGTTCGTATGGACATTGCCCAAGAAGGGACAAAATACCGAGATAATGTTAAATGTAACCCTCGAAAATAACGACATATATCAAGTTAACATTATAAATTTCAAGCAATGAATCATTCATAGCTTGAACTAATAGGTCCAAGGGCAAATCTATTGTATAAATAACGTCACGATTTAGCTCATTTAATACATGTTATGCAGTTTATTACCCGAGTCACACATATTGAAGATGAACACACTGCCATAGAAGAATTATTGAGCGGGTTGGATCGTGAGGACCTTGCAAGCATAATCTGCTATTACACAGAAAAATACGATCCCCATGAGTTACGACACGCTTTTAACTCATCTCTAACAAATATCTCTATCATTGGCTGCTCAAGTTGTCAGGGAATAATGACAGAAAAGGGAGTACATTTTGGCAATGTGGTCGGCATTTTGGCTATCTATGATATTGATACAAGCGCTTATGGCTCAGGTCTGATCGAATTAGCAAGCGATTGTAATATAAAGCAGGCGACATCTAATGCACTAAATACCGCTCTTAATAATGCTAAGCGTGTTGGAGAAGTACCAGGGTTTATTATCTTACATGCAACACCAGGTATTGAAGAATCGATAATTCAAGAAATTGATAATGTTTTTCATACCAAAGTACCCATCATTGGCGGAAGCGCTGCGGACAACAACATAAAGCAGCAGTGGTCCATTTTTACAGAATCAGGGGCAACAAACACCGGATTTGCACTACAACTCTTTTACCCTTCACAAAAAGTCACCGCAGGATTGAGTGCAGGGTACACGCCAACAGAGTTCAAAGGTACAATCACGAAATGTAACGACAGAGAAATATTAGAGATTGACCACCAATCAGCGCAGGACGTCTACCTGGAATGGATCAGCGATCATGCGGGAGTAGAAGTACCCACACATTTTTCTTTTGAAATCGTGACCGAATATCCTTTAGGGCGAATGGTCGGAGAAGTTTACACCACACCTTACTACAAGTTATCTCACCCCATAAATATAAGCATAAACAAAGGATTATTACTGTTTACTAACGTAGCGGTTGGGGATGAAGTTACCTTAATGTCCGGTGACCGAGAGCAACTTATTTCTCGTGCCGCGCGAATTCTTAAAGAAACCAAACGAAACATCCACTCAGAACAACTGGTCATTGGCGCTATCTGTATCATGTGTGCAGGACCCATGCTTTACTTAGAAGAAGATATTCACGAGGTAAATAGACGAATAAGAGCTGAACTCAGCAACAACCCGTTTATCTGCCCATTTACCTATGGAGAACAAGGACGATTCATTGGTGGCGAGAATGCCCATGGTAATTTAATGGTGTCATCTGCTGTCTTTCATTCCTCTTGGTAGCAATATGGAATTTAAAGCGAAAGAAGAATTAAACGAAATCCTGCTAGAGCTTAAACGAAGCCAACAGCGCGAGGCGAACCTAGCTATAGAAAACAGGGCGATTCTTGACGCAATATCCGCCATTACAGGTGCTCAAAATCGACACCAAATTTTCCACGAGCTGAAGCGAATATTGGCTTTATACATCGATTTTGATGATTTTGTCGTTTTAAGTAAAACACAAAGTGATTCGGAATTTAGGACATTTTTAACATCAAACTCGGCTTTCGTTAACGTCAATTGGCCAGTAGGGGAAAAGTTTACTCGAGTCCTAAATGGCGACCGAATTATTCTTTTTGAGCCAACCATTCTCCCTGAATTCTCTCATTTAAATCAATTTGTTAAAGACCAGATTAACGCAGCGATCATTACTGGGATAAACACGACAATCTCTCAATCAGTTATCTTATTATTGGGGCAAAGAAAAGGTCAGTTCCCAATTTCCTCACGCGATACGTTGTCACGTTTTGAACCGCTATTGGAGCGAGCGCTCATTGATATAGAGCACAAAGAGAGCCTCCAAGAATTAGTGCTGATCCGAACAGAAGAACTTAAACTGGCAAGAGAAAAAGCTGAAGAGGCAAGTAAGGCGAAAACGCAATTCTTGGCAATGATGAGTCATGAATTAAGAACACCGTTGAACTCGGTGCTTGGTCTCATTGACATTCTGGAGTGTGAGCTTGTTGATCGCTCGCAGCTAGAGACACTGAGTAAAATAGAGTCTTCTGCAGAACTATTGCTAGTATTGATCAATGACATTCTAGATCTGACCAAAATTGAATCGGGTAAATTCTCTACGGAATATCAGTGGATTAAGCTGCGAGAGCAACTGAAAAAGACCCTCGAAAACTATGTTATTCAGGCAGAAAAAAAGGGATTAGACCTGAAGGTTGACTTCGATACTATTGATCGAGAATTATACTGGATCGATCCTACGCGTCTATCCCAGATTGTATTTAACCTAGTTGGTAACGCGATTAAATTTACCACAAAAGGGACGATTTCTGTTTCCGCTAAAGTGCAAGATAAACGACTAGAAATAGTGATCATAGATACCGGAATAGGCATTGAAAACGGTAGAATACCCACTCTATTTTCTCCCTTTACACAAGCAGATAGTTCAATCACCCGAAAATATGGGGGAACAGGGCTAGGGCTCACCATAACTAAGCATCTCGTTGAATTAATGAACGGGCAGATTCACGTCGAAAGTACCTTAGGTAAAGGATCTTGCTTTACAGTGCTCATCCCAGTCAATAAGAAAAAACAGAGTAGTAACGCTAAGAAAAAAACATCGATCCCAGACTTTACTCCGGAAATAGAAAATGTCTTGGTCGTAGAGGATACGAAATCCAACCAAATGGTCATCCGACTCTTATTAGAGAAATATGGTTACAATGTAACAACACTATCTAATGGTCGGGAAGCAGTGGAATACTTAAAAAATGACAGCTTCAACAAAATAGACGTTGTTATTATGGATATTTCGATGCCTATCATGGATGGGTTGACGGCCACCAAAGAACTACGCACATTTAATGAGACAATCCCCGTCATAGCGCTAACCGCGCATGCGATGGAGAAAGACAAACAAGATTGCCTAGAAGCGGGAATGAATATGTTTGTCTCTAAACCAATAAGACGCCAAGAAATACTTCAAGCACTCTATGAAGTTGCCAAAATACAGATTAACTAAAGGTTACATGAGTAACGTTCTAAACTAATAATCACTTATTATCGCCAGATAAATAAATGATTATTAGGTACTTTATGGTAAATAGCTTTATGTTCAATAGATAGGTGGCAAAGAAGAGATGTGACAAGTGAATAGACGTGAACCAGGCTACACCCGATTTTAATTTACCATAATACACATAATACGCACTTAATTGTATGGGTTATTTGGGCTGATTCTAGCGTATTCATCCGTTCTAAAGCTTGTTACGGCTAAGGTTTGTTAGTCGCAACTCCATCACTCGTTCCATTGTCTCTTATAGTTCGTGATTTGACGGAAGAAACTTCACAAATCTTTAGTTGAAACATGAATACGTATGTATTTTTCAGGCTCGGTAAATCGGAATTTTTTCTGTTTCTTAAGTATTTTTTTACTTTCTCGGCACATTTTGCTTCCACCCGTGCCATGAACTCTTCGAACAGTGGCATAGCTCTGCTTCAACTTCATTTCTAACATTAGATCGCAGAAATCGTTATCTTCAAATTCGAGTTTTCTCAGCTGCTTACTTAGATGCTTTTTGATCTTCTTTGCCGTCGCGTTGTAATCCGTATCGTCTTGACCCCACGCAGAGCCAGATAAGAGCACCGTTAACACTATTAGTCGTACAATCATAAGTACCTCCTACGAAGTAGCTTAACAACTGCAGATTAAAACGCCTTAAGTGAGGTTAAAATTATCGAGGCACGGCCTGTCTATGTGTAATAACGTTGTTGAATAACATTGTTTAACAATGGACTAGGCTCTTTTATTGCTCGACTTATTTTTAAAACCTTGATGTGGAAAAACATTCCGTATTCTTTGCTGAACCTTTTTGGGCACGGCCTCAGAAAACACCAATTTAGGCCCGGTACGCTGTTGATATACTTTAAAAGTGCCATCAAAAGGTACAATGCTGGCTATATCTTCAACACTTGTGCGAAATTTTGCAGGGAAATGCCCTTTTACTTTCGAAATCTTCCCTGCAACAAACGTTACTTTCAGTACTGGCCGGTCTACAGCAACAAGCCAAAAGACAATGATGGCACCGATGAGAATGACATATAACATGACTTAACCTCATATCTAGTAATTAATTGGAAAGCAGCTTACTCAGATCTTGCTTGAGATCATTCACTGTCTGGCTGGCCTTTTCACTTCTCGATGCTTCAGTAAGAAGATATTCAATCGCGTCAGACAAGGTACAACCTAGCTCATTAGCGCGATAAGAGAGTTTTTCCCAAACTCTATAATCGAGGTCGATGGATTTCTTTTTAGTGTGTATCTGCTCTGCGTTGAAGTGACGTTTACGTTTTGCTCGTATCGCCTGTTTCATTTTGTTATCTAAATTTAAAGCCATGTGTTCTTCAATCCAGTCAAGGACTAATGTGGGCTCGTGCTCCAAACTTTGCAGCGCTTTAACCGCAGAGTCAGCTTCACTTGAATCAATATGGCGGGTTATTTCATCACCTTCTTTCCATTTTTTAATCAAATATTGCCACTTCCATCCACATTCTAAATTTTCAAGCTGTTGATACTTCATTTCACTATCCATTGACTGTCTATGGTGACAGCGTAACTCTACGCCTGTTATATAACAATTATCTTAGTTAAAAAAATAGAGAAAGATCATTTTATCTATGCCCAAATGCCCTTTTACGTTACAATTTTCAGTCCTTAATATGTCTATGATGATAATGAATGAATCAAGAAATCTGGCGCGCGGTCACGCCTCAATACGACGCTTTTAATCAATCAATTGAAGGTATTACTTCAATCCCACCTAAAGCGTTTATGGCAACTCAAACCCGCCTTTCTGGAGCAATTGATCAATTTGTTGGACTTTCTGGCGTTTCAAGAGTCATGATGATTAATGCGCCTGACAACGCTCTATATCGAAACCTGATCTCTGAAAAAGTTAAATCGTGTGTCGGCGCTCCCACTTCGGTGATCTACAGCGAAACTTTAGATTCAACAAAGGTCTTTGGCCAATACAAAGCTGAAGATGGCGAGCTCAAACAGCATGTCCCTGGCCTATTAGATCATGCAAACAATGGGTATCTGATTCTTAGCGCGACGTTCTTATTGGCGAACCCAGCTAGCTGGTTAAAATTGAAGTCCGTTGTTTTAGGGCAAAATACGTCACCGATTAATCTTGATCCCAAACACGAATTAGATCAGGCGATCGAAAACTATTACAACCTCAAAATTGTTATCGTCGGAGACCGCGAGCAACTCGCTGAAATAGACTATTTAGATGCCGACATCCATACCGGTTTGTGCCTATTTAGTGAGTTGGAACTTGAGCTTCCGTTGTCAGACTCGACCATTGAACTTTATCTAGGCTACCTTAACTGGATCACAACAACCTACTCGCTTCCTTTTATTGAACCCTCATCTATTAAACGTTTGCTGCTTGCTGGTGCTCGTTACACGGAAGATCAAGGTTACGTTCCTGTCTGTTTGATGTGGCACCTGGCTCTATTACAGGAAGCAACGCTAGTCTCAAATAATCAAAGTATTCGTTTTGAAGACATAGATAAAGCGATTGATAACAAGAAGTACCGAGAGTCCTATCTTCCAGAGCGAGCTCTATCTGATATTTTGAATGGTCAAGTCATTATTGAAACAAAGGGCGAACAAGTTGGTCAAGTTAACGCATTAACCGTCGTTGATGTAGCGGGACACCCTATTTCTTATGGCGAGCCTGCGAGAATATCGTGTGTTCTCCACTTCGGTGACGGTGATGTCTCTGACGTAGAACGAAAAGTCGACCTAGCCGGTAACCTGCACGCAAAAGGCATGATGATCATGCAAGCGTTTGTCAGCAGTGCCTTAAATTTTGATGAGCCTCTCCCTTACTCTGCTTCGTTGGTATTCGAACAGTCTTATTGTGAAGTGGATGGCGACAGCGCCTCACTTGCTGAGTTGTGCTGTTTTGTCAGTGCACTGTCTGGCTACCCTATTACACAGGAAATCTCGGTAACTGGAGCGGTTGACCAATTTGGCCGAGTGCAAGCGGTTGGCGGCCTGAACGAAAAGATTGAAGGTTTTTACCACGTATGCAAACACCAAGGGTTCACTGGCAATCAAGGGGTCATTTTACCGCGTTCAAACCTGAAACACTTGGCTCTAGACAAAGCGGTGATTGAGAGCATCAAAACAGGAGAATTTCATATTTGGCCCGTATCAAACGTTGATGAAGCGGTCCCTATTTTAATTAACAAACCTTTTAGAGGTGATGACGACAGCAGTGTCGTTAGTAAAATCGCTGAACGCATTGAAAACTATGAAAGACTTGAACATCCGCCTGGGATTATTGAGCGGTTGAAAAACTGGTTCTCATAAAACTGATCGGAGTTGTTTAGCGTACACCTGTTCACTAAGATGCACCTATCAGAAATTGGAGTGATTGATATAATGCAAAATAAACGTGATTCTTACGACCGTGATGATCTTCTAGCCTCTAGCCGAGGTGAACTATTTGGTCCTGGATACCCGCAGCTTCCTGCGCCAAATATGTTAATGATGGACCGCGTTACGAAGATGTCTGAAACAGAAGGCGATAACGGAAAAGGACTAGTATTAGCTGAGCTTGATATTACTCCAGACCTTTGGTTCTTTGATTGCCACTTCCCTGGCGACCCTGTAATGCCAGGTTGTCTAGGCCTAGATGCCATGTGGCAACTTGTTGGTTTCTACCTTGGCTGGGTTGGCGGTAAAGGTAAAGGCCGTGCACTGGGTGTGGGTGAAGTTAAGTTCACTGGACAAGTTCTTCCAACCGCGAAAAAAGTAACCTACGAAATTCATCTAAAACGTGTCGTTAACCGACGTTTAGTAATGGGTGTCGCTGATGGTCGTGTTCTTGTTGATGGAAAAGAAATTTACGTAGCAAAAGATCTTAAAGTGGGTCTTTTCCAAGATACGTCAGCTTTTTAAGTACGAATGGATTAGTAAGCGACTCATTGAGTCGCTTTATTTCTAACTATAAAATTAGTTATAGTGCGCCAAGGGCTGCATATATAGCCCCTTTCGGGGCTAATGTTCCTTTTTACATTGTATGCAGAAGGAAGTTATTTATAGAGACCCGCTTGTTTGTCATCTCTGGCATCACGCCAACCGCCTAACCAATATGATTTCACATCCATTTGTTGATACGGGCAATTTTCGGAAGAACGTCCGTTTAGCCCCGCTTTGTAACCTTGAGATTGTGCTCTTTCTAGGCGGTCACGCTTTTGTCTCTTCATAGTGTCGTCCTCTTACATATACATGGTTTCTTAACGTACTACTATTAAATCTAAATGGAGTTAATGTGACTCCAATATTAAGATTCGATCAAAATCTGAGTTTTCTCAAGTTAAAAAAAAGCACAGCACCAAAAATGTGATGCTGTGCTCTAGATTACAAATTAACCTATTTCCTACGGAACCCGAACAGCCCAATAAGTGCAAACATGGCCCAGCCTATGCTTCCACCTTGTCGCTCAACAACCGGCTCTTCAACACCACGCGTTACAATGTGACTAACCTCAGCGCCTTGCTTTGGTATTAGCTTAACCGCTACCGTTTTTTCGGTCTGATTACCACCACCGCAGTATGAGTTGTGGGTCGTATTATCGTAACCCCCAACACATTTTATAGCCGTTGCTGAAATAACACCGGCATCATTGATATCTGTCGCATCGATAATACGGTACTGGTTCGCATGACCATTAGGGTTATTGTCGTTAGTTAAGTTATCAAGAAACTGAGCTTTGTTACCAAAGATCGCTCGACGTTCACCAAACTGCCCCTTGAAATCATATGGATAGATAAAACCACGTTTCCGACGAGGCTTACCATCATTTTCTCGCGTATCTTCTGCGTCAATCTGCCCTACAATTTCGTTGTAGTTATTGACTGCGCCCGCTTTACCACCAGCACCAGAAAAGAAAATCCCACCAGACAGGAAAGTTGCAGATGGTGATGATTTGCTTGCATCACTCACAAACAATAAATTACCTGCTGCACCGTTTTGAGGGTAGAAACCACTTCGCTTTGCTTCACCAATCACAAGCAGATTATTGTTAATACCTGTTGCTACTGAATTACTGTGGATGGTATCCCCATTGATGCGAGATTCAGCGCCAGAGATGCGTCTTGTCGTCCAATCTCCAGCGGTAGTAAAAGAGGTATTCGCGACAAAGATAGACGCATCGACATAATTATCATCGGTATACGTATTGTAACCCACGGCATAAACGTCAGATCGGAAGAGCGGTT
>NZ_JBNGCJ010000649.1:0-5187 GCF_049974785.1 Vibrio genomosp. F10 str. 9ZD137 | reverse complement strand
TTTTGACAGCGGTGGTAATACGTCTTTGGCAAAAAAAGGGGAAACATTGGCCGATTCCGTTCAAGTTATTTCCTCTTATGTTGATGCTTTTGTCATGCGTCACCCACAAGAAGGCGCCGCTCGCCTTGCTTCTGAGTTTTCCAATGGCACGCCCGTGATTAATGCGGGTGATGGTGCGAACCAGCACCCCACTCAAACCTTACTGGATTTATTTAGTATTTCAGAAACACAAGGTCGATTAGATGACCTCAATGTTGCTTTTGTCGGTGATTTAAAATACGGCCGCACGGTTCATTCGTTAACACAAGCGTTAGCCAAATTCTCCAACGTCCGCTTTTTCTTCGTCGCACCAGACGCACTGGCAATGCCGGATTATATCTGTGAAGAACTGGACGAAGCGAACATTCAGTACAGCCTTCATACCGACATGGAAACCGTCATCCCTGAACTGGATATTTTGTATATGACACGTGTACAAAAAGAGCGTTTTGATGAATCAGAATACGCACACATTAAATCGGCGTACATTCTAACCGCGAGTATGCTTGAGGGGGCACGTGAGAACTTAAAAGTACTACACCCACTGCCACGCGTGGATGAGATCACGACCGATGTTGATAAAACGCCACACGCTTATTATTTTGAGCAAGCTGAAAATGGTGTTTATGCGCGCGAAGCTTTGTTGGCACTTGTTCTTAATCCTTCCATATCCAACTCAAACCTGTCATAGAGGAAATTATTATGTCTAAAGAAACTCAATTGCAGGTTGAAGCAATTAAAAACGGCACTGTTATTGACCATATTCCGGCACAGATTGGCATTAAAGTATTGCGACTGTTCGATATGCATAACTCCAATCAACGTGTCACGATTGGTCTTAACCTTCCCTCATCAGCGCTAGGTGCTAAAGACTTACTCAAAATTGAAAATGTCTTTATCGACGAAGATCAAGCAAGCAAATTAGCACTTTACGCACCACACGCTACCGTCAATCAAATTGAAGAATATCAAGTTGCTAAAAAATTGGTGCTAGAGCTACCTAAACAGGTCAACGATGTCTTTAATTGCCCAAACAGCAATTGCATTACCCACAATGAACCCGTTGAAAGCAGCTTTAGTGTTATTGAGAAAAATGCCGATATCCGCCTTAAATGCAAATACTGCGAAAAAGTGTTCTCTAGAGAAGTGGTGACGGAAAGATAAATAAACACGACTAGCTTAAAGCGAATAACGGCAATACACCACGTTCATTTCTATTCGCAATAGGTCGTATTAATCCCTTGTCATGCGCCACTTCTCGTGGACGATTGATAAGGGATTTTTTCTTTACGTCATCTAAAATTCACGGCACACTGAGTGCTCATCTTCCCCTCTACTGACGGAATAAATAACATGACAAAAGTTCTTCATACTGACTCTGCTCCTGCAGCCATTGGCCCATATATTCAAGGTGTAGACCTAGGTAATATGGTGTTAACTTCAGGCCAAATCCCAGTTAACCCAGTAACAGGTGAAGTCTCTAGTGAAATTACAGAGCAGGCTCGTCAGTCTCTTGAAAATGTTAAAGCGGTTGTCGAGGCTTCAGGCCTTACCGTGAGTGATATTGTGAAAATGACCGTTTTCGTTAAAGATCTTAACGATTTTGGCGCAGTAAACGAGGTGTACGGAAAGTTCTTTGATGAACATAATGTCGCTCACTACCCAGCTCGTTCATGCGTTGAAGTGGCTCGTCTACCAAAAGATGTGGGCATCGAAATTGAAGCGATTGCGGTTCGCAAATAGTACGTTCAATGGTTATGAAATGACAAAGGCGAGCACGATTTTATATAGAATGCTCGCCTTCGTTTTATCTAGAGTGTGAAACGGTTTACTTAAAGCCTTTAACCTTTTTTATCAGGTCATAAGCGTTTTGAATTTCCTGTGATTTTTCTTTCGCGACATTCATCATCTCAGGAGGGAGACCTTTCGCCATCAATTTATCAGGGTGATGTTCATTCATCAGCTTTCGATAAGCGCGTTTTATCTCTTTCGACTCGGAACTGTCACTAATACCAAGCACATCATAGGCCGCCGCCAACTGATCCACTTGATTTGCTTGCTGCCAACCACCCGATTGTTGATGACCTCCTTGATGGGAGCCACCACCATGTTGAAAACGAAACGCCGCTTCTTGCATTCGGAGGCGCTGCTCTAATTGTGCCGAAGAGAATCCTAAACCTTTCGCTATCTTGTGTAATACATTTCGCTCGCTCGGATGGAGATCGCCATCAGCAAACGCAGCGGAGATTTGAAGCTCCAGGAAGAACTGCAATAAATCAAAACGACCTGCGGCGGATATTTTCACTCGCTCTAACACACTGTCCAATGGAAAGTCGGCTTCTTTTCCGTCTCTAAACGCGTCTTGAGCTGAACGTCTCTGCTCACCATGCAGGTTCATGCGCTCCATCATGGTCGTTGCAAGTTGAATCTCTTGCGCTGTCACTTGACCTTTCGCTTTCGCAACATGCCCCATCACCGCGAAAGCCGCCTTAAAGAATTCACCTTGGCGCTCAGCTTGGCTTGGCCCAGAACCAAATGCCCCTCCTCTAAAACCCGCTTGATTTAAACGGCGCGCCTTATCAAATTGATGGCCGATGAACAGTCCCAAAAATAAACCGAACGCCCCGCCAAATAGGAAGCCAAAAAAAGCGCCCAGAATTTTGCCAAAAATATGCATTATGTGCTCTCAATCTCTGAATTTTTTTGCCACAAAGTGGTCTGATAGTGCCGTAAGCATTAAATTCCTTTATGATAGGAGCCGTATTCTAAAATTCGGGTTCCAATCACCGGATAAATCAAGTTCAACAGGACAGTAAAACTCGATGCCATTTTTTCCTCGCACTTTAATAGCCGCTTCCATCAGTACCGCCTTTCTCGTTCCTCAGACTAGTGCTGAGACGGTATTAGACGAAGATGCGCTCGAAATGCCTGCTTTCGGACAATGCCAAATATTAGACCCTATTGACCAATGCTTGGTCAATCTACCTGATGCAGAAAATCCAAATGAGCTACCGATTGATGTAGAAGCCAACGCGCTAGAAGCTCTAAATAACAACAAATCGGTATACAAAGGCGACGTTGTTGTGACTCAGGGTAAAAAGCGCCTGACCGCAGATGAAGTCACTTTGCATCAAAAAGATAATATTGTCGTGGCAAACGGGAATGTTCACTTTAGTGATGGGGAAATTAAGACAATTTCGGATACTGCCACCAATGATCTCACGACTGATGAGCTCACCGCAGAGAATACTCAGTATCAGTTTTTATGCGAACCTGGTCGTGGAGAGGCGGTCTTTATCGCCAAAACCGGTAAAGCCGTCTATGAAATAGAAGATGGCAGTATTACCTCTTGCCCTGAAGGGGATAAATCGTGGCGAATGCGCGCCTCGAGTATCGATATCGATCAGAACGAAGAAGAAGCCACCTTCTACAACCCTCGTTTTGAGATTCAAAACGTTCCCGTGTTCTATCTACCATTCTTAACTGTGCCGATTGGTGACACCCGTAAAACCGGCTTTTTGTACCCAACCGTAGGGTATGGGTCCAGTGATGGTTTTGAGATGGATGTGCCAATTTATTGGAATTTAGCCCCCAATTATGATCTCGAGACCACGATCAAATATATGCAAGAGCGAGGCACACAACTCAATAGTGAGTTTCGTTACTTGTCAGATTTAGGTTACGGCACTATTAAATCTGAGTACTTACCTGACGACAAAAAATACACCGACTACGGCGATCGTTGGGGCTTCCAATATCAACATAGCGGGATTTTTCAACAAGCGTGGAAATTTGATATCGACTTCTCTAAAGTCAGTGATATTGCCTATTTTAGCCACGTTTCGTCAGACATAGGCAATCGAGAAGATGGACAACTACTCCAGGAAGGCCAAGCCACTTATCGTAGTGATTCTTGGGATACCTCAGTGTTAGTCCGTGATTTCCAAGTTCTCACCACCAGCGGAAATTTACCTTATCGGTTAATGCCTCAGGTCGAGTTTAATTACTACGCACCAGAGCTAATGAAGCATTTAGATTTTGATTTAATCAGCCATATTTCACGATTTGAAACCGACGCTGATAATCAACCATCAGCAATGCGTGTTCATATTGAACCTGGTTTGACTGTCCCGCTTGCCAATACCTGGGGTACCTGGACAACCGAAGCAAGATTACTCGGAACCTACTACCAACAGGATCTGACAGACGTGCTTAATTCTGACTTAGAAGAGAGTGTTTCTCGTTTAATACCCGAGTTTCGTACTCATGCCGGTGTTGTTCTAGAGCGTGACACTATTATCTTAGACAGCTATACACAGACATTAGAACCTCAAGTTCAATATCTCTATGTGCCAGAAGAAGATCAAAGTGCTATCGGCAACTACGATACCACGTTGCTGCAAACCGATTACTACGGACTGTTTCGTAGTAGAAAATACAGCGGTGTGGATAAAATTGCCGCAGCGAATCAGTTTAGCTACGGCGCATCATCTCGCTTTTTCGATGACGCCTATAAAGAACGTTTGAATATCTCATTTGGTCAGATTTTTTACCTTGATAAAGACACCAAAAATTCTTCGCTAAGTAATCCAACGAGTAGCTCTCAACCCACCAATTATTCAGCGTGGGCGGTTGAAATGGACTTTAACTACGATGATTACCTCTTTTATCACGGTGGTATTCAATACGATATTGATTCAAGTACCGTGCAGCTGGGTAACAGCACACTGGAGTACCGCTTTGCCGGGGGATACATTCAAACCAACTACCGTTATGTCACCAAAGAATACTTAGAAGAGACTGTCGATTTCAATATTGATTCCATCACTAAAGAGGGCATTTCTCAAGCCGGCTTGCTTGGTGGCTATCAAATAAGCAGCAAATGGAACGCCAGTGCACAATATTTTTATGACCTCACCACGGAAGAAAACCTAGAGTGGCTTGCGACACTCAGTTATCGCGATGACTGCTGGTACATAGGCTTTACCTACAGTAACCAAATCATTAGCTGGAACGGTGATTTTGTTAATGACCCAAGTGCCACCCCTGTTTATGAAAAAAACCTGGGTATCAACTTTGGTATCATCGGGTTTGGTACTACGATTGGCTCCGATTCAAGTGCAGCAGGAGCCAGATCGGAAGAGCGGT
>NZ_JBNGCJ010000648.1:0-2800 GCF_049974785.1 Vibrio genomosp. F10 str. 9ZD137 | reverse complement strand
CTGCCCCTTGAGCATTAGAAGCTACATCGGAAGATGTGGTTGCCATTTCATGCATCGCGGTCGCCAGTTGTTCTAATTCATGCAGCTGTTCTTGCATTGCATTCGCTGATTGTTGCAAACCATTGGATGTCATTTCTGAACCGCGCAGTATTTCAACGCCAATCGCTTTAGACTGACTAATCAGTTGCTGTAAGGTACCGGTAAAAGTATTAAAGCCTTCGGCCAGTTGAGAGAATTCTTGGTCAGTATTGGTATCTAAACGTTGTGTTAAATCCCCTTCACCAGAAGCCACACCTTGAATCGCGGTATTGAGTACATCCAAAGGTTTCATCAAAGCTTTAATCAAGATGAGTAACAAGGCAATACTGATCAATAGTGCCACAAGGGTATAAACAATCGAACTATTGCGCAGGTCGTCAATAGAGGCGTAAGCAATGCTTTCATCAAGCACCACGCCAACAAACCAGTCTTCCCCGGGCACAGCTGCAAAATCAAGCGTATACGCAGTCTCATCAAGCACAACTTGCTGAGGCTCCTCTAGAATACTGACATTTGGCATGTATCCAGACATGGGGGTGCCATTTTTCTTCGCATCCGGGTGCGCGATGGTCGTACCGTCACCGGCGACAATAAAAACGTAACCCGCGCTGAAAAGTCTAACTTGGTTAACCAGTTCAGCAAGACGAGCCAGTGATACGTCATAAAAGATCGCTCCAATGAAACGACCGTTATCGTTCACAGGTGTCGCAATAGACACCAGAATTTCGTTAGTGGCTGAATCTGCATAAGGTGCGGTAATAATAAGTCGATTAGCGTTCTTGGCATCTTTATACCAAGGCCTTGCTCTAGGATCCCAGGTCGGTCCTGGGTTCCAGTTGGGGTCGTTATTGATGTTTGAACCGTCACTCTCAAAACCTAACCCGGCGAGCAAAAACGTATCTTTTACAATGGGTCGTGTAATGACATTCTCGATTCTCTCTGGAGAGAGGTCCGATTCAATCATACTGGTTGCGTAGGCCGCGATGGCTTTACGACCATTGATCTCCGCTGCCACCGTGTTTCTCACCCCATCGACAATCTCAGTAACACTGGCTTCCACCTGTTGTTTGAGTTCCTCTTGCATCGTGAAGTATTGCTTTGCAGTAAGAGCTGAAACGGTTACCAGAAGCAGCAAAGAGGACGCCGCAACAATTTTGTGGCTAAATTTCATAACTATTCCTTAGTTAATTTTTTATTGTTATTAATAATTTTATAGTTAGTAACCCGCCGTTTATCCAGTTGAAAGGCGTAATTAAATGAATAAATAACATTTAGCTGCTGCTTAACGATCAAAAACCAAAAAACGCCATGAAATTAAACGGGTAAGGCAGCAGAAATACACACAGATGAATGGAAAGCCATTAGGCCAACCAAGAGTTTCCTGACTCGATTTTCGGCAAGCATGTGTTTGAAAGTAATATGCTTGAAAGTAAGATATTCAAACTAAGCCACGGAGTCATGCGATCAGTCTGAGGGTGGTGAATAGAACACCTTCATCTTTTGTCTTAATGTTTTTGACGAAGAGAAACCGTCGGCGAACATGTTTCTCCACTCCGTAAAGGTCACCGTCCATGGATTAAAGCTCTTGATGGGTTTGGATATCCCGTAGCGAACGGGGTCTCGCTCTGGTTCAAACGAACCAAATAACTTGTCCCATACAATGAGCACACCGGCGTAATTTTTATCGATGTATTGAGCGTTCACGCCATGATGAACACGGTGATGGGATGGCGTATTAAACACATACTCTAAAAAGCCTAAAGTACGTACCCACTGCGTATGAACAAAGAACTGCAAACCAAGGTTAAGCAATACCACAAAGATTACCCAGCTAGGCTCAAAACCGATCACCACTAACGGTAGCCAAAACAACCACATGCCGGCGAAAGGGTACATTAAGCTCTGGCGAAACGCGGTGCTAAAGTTCATCCGCTCCGAGCTGTGATGAACAACATGTGCCGCCCACATCCAGCGAATACGGTGGCTTGCTCGGTGAAACCAGTAATAGAAAAAATCTTGTAGAACCACGAGTAATATGAAACTGGCTAGGTTCATATCAATATCAAACATTTTCCAGCCAAATAACCAAATATAAAGATTCGCTATCAAGAGGCCCGTCAGTAAATCACTCAGCTGATGCATCCCAGCGAGTGTAAAATTACACAGCACTTCTTTGAGGTGATAGGAGGAGTTCTCAGGTAATCGACCCCGTTTTTGGCCTAAATAGTACTCAGCCAGCATGCATAATAGAAATACCGGAGCTAAAACGAGCAGTAGCCATTCAGGGTGATCAATGAGTTTAGAAATGTCCATATTCATCCTTACCAGCGAGCAAAATGGTCTTCAGTTAAACCAAGGCAATCGACGAGTTGATAAGCGTTGCCTGACGAATCTTTTATCGTCCCATTGAAGTGACCGATAAACTGGCGAAAGTTGCTTTTTAGTAGCCATAGATTGAGTTTTTCACTGCGTTTATTGAGTGGAGTGAACGTTAAGTTAACTTGCCCATCATGCGAGTCAATTCGCCAAGGCTTTTCTTGGTGACTACGATCGAATTCAAAATGAACAGGCCCAAGGAAATGACGCACGCCATCAACCCACACCGCATTTTCACAGCTGCCTGTTTCATTAACACCTGCGGCTAAATTGAGCCCCAACTTAACTGGACCCAACCTGGTATTGATACTTGCCCAACGCCAACTGGTCTCTCTTCTCATGTAACCGGCCGAAAAGTCGTAGCTAGCGAGTGCCGAATCCAAGC
>NZ_JBNGCJ010000647.1:0-23162 GCF_049974785.1 Vibrio genomosp. F10 str. 9ZD137 | reverse complement strand
TTACTAATCACTGCCGAAGCCTTGCGGCGTCTGCCGTGTCAGTGAGGACGCATTATAGGGATTGGAATCTTGTTGGCAAGCGCTTTTTTATCTTTTTTTAAAGAAATACTTGATTCGATTAAAATCACAGCAAAAAGCCTCAAAATACTCACTTTTTCTACATTTCATTAAACTCTTTCGCAAATATAGAAACTTTAGACCAGTTGGTATACTCAACTTCTTTGGTGGTATCTGTCTCTCCACCGGTCAATTTCATAATAAAGCGAATCATTACCCTATCAATCCACTTGTAACGCGGATAATAGAGTGCTCCAGCAAATACACCTATCAACTTAGGTGCCCAAGGTGATTTCTTTAAAAAAGTTTTAATATAGACACTACCTTCAGGAGTGTCCTTTCCTTGCTCTTCTTTTCGCGCCGTCAAGTTAACACAGAAAAATGCAGACTTTCCTGATTCTAGGCTGCTTTGGTTATTTTGAATAAATTGGTAGAGTTTCTTATTGAGGTGACCGTACCGTATAGAAGCACCAATCAACACTCTTTCATACTTACCCAGTTCCACCGTATCGACTTGGTGTATGTCTATTACATCACACTCATTAAGATCCAACTCTTGTTGAATATAATGGATAATCTTTTTCGTTTGACCGTCTTGGCTTGAATATAAAAAGAGAGCTTTCATTGTTATTGTCCTTAACTACGCCAAAATGTCGGTGTGAGTAAGATAAGTAGGGTAAATATTTCTAGGCGGCCAAAGAGCATCGATATAATCAGCACCCATTTGGCTTTGTCGTTTACATCACCGAAGTGGAGAGCGACCTCCCCCAGTCCAGGTCCCAAATTATTCAGAGTTGCAGCCACCGCAGAAAAAGCGCTGAGTTCATCCATACCTGTCGCAATAAGACCTAACATGCAGACAACGAACACCAGCGCATAAGCTGAAAAGAATCCCCAAACCGCATCTACAACACGTTGAGATAGTGCCGTACCACCAACCTTGATGGTATAAACCGCTCTCGGGTGAACCAATCTTTTCATTTCTCTTGCGCCTTGCAAGGTCAACAACAATATACGAATCACTTTCATCCCACCTCCAGTAGAGCCGGCACAACCGCCAATAAAAGATGAAAAGAGCAAAAGAACAGGTAAGAACAATGGCCACTCCGAAAAACCTGTGGTGGTAAATCCTGCCGTTGTAGAAATGGAGACGGTTTGAAATAAGGCCTGATCAAAAGCATCATAAAGAGAGTCGTAAGTATGATGATTTAACAATATAAGGAAACAGACAACAAAAAGCAGCGCTTGTATAAATATGAACGCTCTAAACTCAGGATCTTTCCAGTAATATTTGGGGTGTACACCACCTGAAGCAAAGGCAGCAAAGTGAAGAGAATAGTTACATGCCGAGATCAATAAGAAAACAACCGTAATCATATTAATGGTTGAGCTATCGAAATACCCCATGCTCGCATCGTGGGTCGAAAAACCACCAATAGCGATCGTAGAAAAGCTATGACTTATCGCGTCAAACGGTGTCATTCCCGCAAACCAAAACGCTGTCGCACACGCGATCGTCAAACTGAGGTATATATACCATAAAGCTTTCGCTGTTTCGGCTATCCGTGGAGTCATCTTACTGTCTTTTACTGGACCAGGAATTTCGGCTCGATACAGCTGCATACCACCGATACCAAGCACAGGCAAAATAGCCACAGCCAAGACGATGATCCCCATTCCGCCAAACCACTGCAAAAACTGCCGATAAAAAAGGATCGCTTTCGGCAGATCATCAAGCCCAACAATTACTGTCGCCCCTGTGGTTGTTAAGGCGGAAAAGGACTCAAAGAAAGCATCAGTGACAGAGATGTTAGGATTATCAGCAATGAGAAAAGGGAGTGAGCCTGCACTGCCGATAACCGTCCAGAATAAAACCACAATAAGAAAGCCATCTCTGGCTTTAAGTTCTTGCTTATGGCTTCTATTCGGAAACCAGCAAATCGTGCCGCAGAAAAGCAACACAAAGAAAGTCGTCACAAATGGGACACCAGCACCATCTCGATAGAGCAAAGCAACAAGTGCAGGGGCGAGCATGGATACGCTAAAGAGAGCGAGCAGTAATCCGACTATTCGTATAATCGATCGAAATTGCATGGTTATTTATATATGAAGCAAGTGCTTCTGACTTCCTAGTTATGGTTCTATTTTTATGACCGTTGCTTTTGCACCACTTTTATTAATGACATTTTGAATAAAGCTATCGGCAACACGTTGCTCAATTTCGATCATCAATATGACATTACCACTGTAGTTTGCATCAATCTCTATCGCTTGATATTGAGTCAAAAGAGATTGAGCTATCGGCATGAAGCCATAGTCTAACTCTAGCTGTAATTTAATGGTTATTTTTTTCTCGATTGTTTGAAGCAGCTTGAGTGCTTGTTGCACGCCTCCACCATATGCTTTGACCAATCCCCCCGTGCCAAGTTTAATTCCGCCAGAGTAGCGAGTGACTACAGCAGACAATTCACCAACCCCTGACCCAGATAACTGAGCCAAGATAGGCTTACCGGCTGTGCCTGAAGGTTCACCATCATCACTAAATCCCCACTTCATTGAATCTTCTGCCCGTCCTGCAACAAATCCCCAACAATTATGCCGAGCGCTAGAATGCTGTTTTTTAATCCCATCGATAAAGAACTTAGCCGCCTCTATACTTGGCGTATGAGCAAGTTGCGTAATGAAAACACTTTTCTTTATCTCTTCCTCATACATTACGGGACTTTCTGGTATCAAATAAGGTTGGTCATTCATGAGTTTACATAAGCTGAATCAAGAATAGGCAGTGTATCACGAGCATAAGGAAAAAGTGGGCCGTTCTGTTTTACCGCACAATGTTAAACAGTTGTTTAAAAAATGTATTGAAAATAATCAAAGTTGAGTACACACTAAAAAAACTGGTCAAACCAGAACGATAATCATACAAATAAAACAATAACTCTCACACACAGCCTCAAACTGTATGTCACGGAGATAGACAATGATTTACCAAGCCAACACCCTACAGGTAAAAAAACACGAGAATGGAATAGCGGAACTGAGTTTTTGCGCACCGAAGTCCGTCAATAAACTGGATTTATCCACGTTAGAATCACTCGACAAAGCGCTTGATGCAATAAAAGCACAATCGGACGTTAAAGGATTAATTCTTACTTCAGATAAAGATACCTTTATCGTCGGTGCTGATATCACGGAATTTTTAGGCCTCTTTGCTAAAACCGACCAAGAGCTTGATCAATGGCTTCGTTTTGCCAATGACATCTTCAGCAAACTCGAAGATCTTCCTTTCCCAACACTCTCCGCATTAAAAGGTCACACCCTTGGTGGCGGATGTGAGTGTGTGCTCGCTACCGACTTCCGCATTGGTGATAAAACCACCAGCATTGGTCTACCAGAGACAAAACTAGGCATCATGCCAGGATTTGGGGGGTGCGTTCGACTACCTCGCGTCATTGGTGCCGATAGTGCAATGGAAATTATCACCCAAGGAAAAGCCTGTCGTGCTGATGAAGCGCTAAAAATAGGATTACTGGATGCGATTGTTGAATCGGATTCATTAACACAATCTGCTATTAACACTGTCTTACTTGCTGCTAATGAAGAAATAGACTGGAAAAAGCGTCGTAAGCAGAAGACGTCTGCGCTATCACTGAGCAAGTTAGAAGCGATGATGAGCTTCACCATGGCAAAAGGGTTGGTTGCTCAGAAAGCCGGGCCTCATTATCCAGCCCCAATGACGGCTGTTGTGGCGATAGAAAAAGCAGCACGCAGCGATCGCAACGACGCGTTAGATATTGAACGCCAGCTGTTCATCAAACTCGCCAAATCAGAAGAGGCTAAATCGCTCGTCGGGTTATTCCTAAATGACCAATATATTAAAAGTCTTGCTAAACAAGCGGGCAAATCAGCAAACAAGGCCACTGAACGAGCAGCTGTCATCGGCGCAGGAATCATGGGGGGCGGTATCGCTTACCAATCTGCGTTAAAAGGCGTACCTGTGATGATGAAAGACATCGCACAAGCGTCTCTTGATCTTGGTATGAATGAAGCTTCTAAGCTGTTGAATAAACGCTTATCACGCGGTCGCCTAGATGGATTCAAGATGGCAGGTATTCTGTCTTCTATTACTCCAAGTCTGCATTATGCTGGAATTGAACAGTCAGATGTGATTGTGGAAGCGGTTGTAGAAAACCCTGCGGTGAAAGCAGCGGTGCTGAGTGAAGTAGAAAAGCATGTGAGTGAAGACGCGGTTCTAACGTCAAACACCTCAACGATTCCAATCAACCTGTTAGCGAAATCTTTGCAACGCCCAGAAAATTTCTGTGGCATGCACTTCTTTAACCCTGTGCATCGCATGCCTTTGGTTGAGATCATTCGTGGCGAGCATACTTCAGAAGAAACCATCAATCGCGTAGTCGCTTACGCAGCGAAGATGGGCAAATCCCCTATCGTTGTTAATGACTGCCCAGGCTTCTTCGTTAACCGTGTACTTTTCCCTTACTTTGGCGGTTTCAGCATGTTGTTACGTGACGGCGCTGACTTCACTAAAATTGATAAAGTCATGGAGCGTAAGTTCGGCTGGCCAATGGGTCCGGCATACTTGCTGGATGTAGTTGGGCTAGATACCGCGCATCACGCTCAAGCAGTCATGGCGCAAGGTTTCCCAGAGCGTATGGGCAAAGAAGGTCGTGATGCGATTGACGCACTTTACGTCGCTGAAAAATACGGCCAGAAGAACGGCAGCGGTTTCTACACGTACAGCGTAGACAAACGCGGTCGTCCGAAGAAAACCTTCTCTGAAGACATTCTTCCTATCCTGGCAGACGTATGCCAACAGCCAACAGATTTCGATGATGAAACCATCATTCAACGTGTCATGATTCCAATGATCAATGAAGTGGTACTTTGTTTAGAAGAAGGCATCATTGCATCGCCACAGGAAGCCGATATGGCATTGGTTTATGGATTAGGCTTTCCTCCATTTAGAGGGGGGGTATTCCGCTACTTAGACAGCGTGGGTATTAACAACTTTGTTGAAATGGCAAAAGGCTATCAACAGCTTGGGGCTATGTATCAAGTACCTCAGTCACTCATTGATATGGCAGAGAAAGGCGAACGCTTTTACGACGCTCAACAATCCAGTTCTCTATAACCCACACTTGGAAAAGGAATAGCAAAATGAATAATGTAGTGATTGTTGATTGCCTTCGTACCCCAATGGGACGCTCCAAAGGTGGAGCTTTCCGTCATACTCGTGCCGAAGACCTATCAGCACATTTGATGAAAGGTATTTTAGAGCGCAACCCTGAAGTTAACCCGGTCGAAATAGAAGATATCTACTGGGGCTGTGTCCAGCAGACGCTCGAACAAGGTTTTAATGTGGCACGTAATGCTGCGCTGCTAGCAGGATTACCCATTGAAATTGGTGCCGTCACCGTAAACCGTTTATGCGGTTCGTCAATGCAAGCTCTGCATGATGCTGCGCGTTCAATCATGGTGGGCGATGCTGAAATCTGCTTAATCGGCGGTGTTGAGCATATGGGCCACGTACCCATGAATCACGGGGTCGATTTTCACCCTGGTATGTCTAAGACTGTCGCAAAAGCGGCGGGGATGATGGGCCTAACGGCTGAAATGCTAGGTAAAATGCACGGTATTAGCCGTGAAGACCAAGATGCATTTGCCGCACGTTCCCACGCCAGAGCACAGGCAGCAACGGTAGAAGGTCGTTTCAAAAATGAAATCCTGCCTACAGAAGCGCACGCTGCTGACGGTTCGTTATTCACTTTAGACTACGATGAAGTTATTCGACCAGAAACAACGGTTGAAGGCCTATCTCAATTGCGCCCCGTGTTTGACCCAGCCAACGGTACCGTAACTGCGGGGTCATCATCTGCTCTTTCTGATGGAGCTTCTGCAATGCTTATCATGAGCGAAGAGAAAGCCAACGCACTTGGCCTTAAGATTCGTGCTCGCGTGAAGTCGATGGCGATTGCTGGTTGCGATCCTTCAATCATGGGTTACGGCCCTGTACCAGCAACCAAAAAAGCATTGAAACGTGCAGGCCTAACCATTGAAGACATGGGCGTTGTTGAACTTAATGAAGCATTTGCAGCGCAGTCTTTACCTTGTGCAAAAGACCTAGGCCTGCTTGATGTTGTCGATGAAAAGGTCAACCTAAATGGAGGCGCCATAGCACTTGGTCACCCTCTCGGCTGTTCAGGTTCGCGTATTTCGACCACACTGATCAATCTTATGGAAGCCAAAGACGTGAAATACGGCTTGGCGACAATGTGCATAGGTTTAGGCCAAGGTATTGCAACGGTATTTGAACGACCTTAGCGATTATTTAAAAGTAAAAATCAAACAAGCCAGTGATCTTCCCACTGGCTTTTTTCTCGTCTTCAACCTTGAGTTATTGAACTCTCGCTTTTGCTGTCGAACTAGGATTGCAACCAATCTTGATGAAGCTTCTCACTTGAACCAAGATACTCGACCATCCACTTAATGAGCCTGTGATTCTCATCCTTTCTCCAGACTAAGCAGCACTGGCTTAATGGCTTATCTTCGTTGAGTACTTTCTCCACCAACAAACCTTCAGTAATCAGTGGTTGTGCTATATGTCGAGGCATGTACCCGACGCCCACCCCATTTTTTAAGCACTCTATTGCACTATACCAATTAGGCAAGAGTAAGCGCCTCTGCTTTGGGTAATGCACCGTATGACGTTTAGGAAGAACGACGGACGTGTCATCCAGGCAAATAGCAGGGTATTGACTGACAAAATCTTCTGTTAAATTTTGCTCTTTGACACACGGGTGGCTTGGCGACATCACAAAGGCCCAATCCAATATTCCCATATCTCTGACTTCAAACTCGCCACCAACAGGGACTGCGGATGTGGCACCAATAACAATATCGGCTCGCCCTTGAGAGATCGCTTCCCATGACCCATTAAAGACTTCCATATTGATTTGCAGCTCTGCAAATTCAAATGTTGAATAAAAATCTTCAATCAATGGCTTCATTTTATCCAGGCGAACCACGTTATCCAGTGTCAACTTGAGGGTCTTTTTCCACCCATGAGCGGCTCTCTTGGTTTGCGATTGGACTTCTTCCATGTGGCGCAACATGATTCGAGCTTCAACGACAAAGAGCTCTCCTGCAGGAGTCAGTTCTACTTTCCTAGGTAAACGCCGAAATAGCAAAACATCGAGATCTTGCTCAACCTGACGTACGCCATAACTGATCGCGGAAGGTACTTTGTGCAAAACATCTGCAGCGGCGGTAAAGCTACCCAGCCGAGCTACAGTGTCGATCATTTCTAAAGAAGATTTAGAGAACATTTATCCATCAAATTATTTGATTCATAACTAACAATTTTAGCGTTTAATTTTATTGATTACAAAAAATAGAATACCACCATGCGTACAGGAACCATAAATGGCACCTTAACAGCAACGAAAAACAGAATTTAACAGTTAAAAAATTTGAACGGATAATAAATATGAACGTTTCGAAACTTCAGCTCGCTTACTTAGCGGCCCTCTCGATGCTTGGCTTTATTGCTACAGATATGTACCTCCCCGCCTTTAAAGCGATGGAGATGGATTTCGCGACAGGGCCTGAACAAATAGCGTTATCGCTGACCATATTCCTCGTCGGAATGGCACTGGGCCAACTACTGTGGGGACTCGCCAGTGATAAATATGGTCACCGAATGACGTTGGTCGCGGGGCTTAGTTTATTTACCATCGCCTCTTTTGGTTTGGCCTTTAGTGATCAGGTCTGGCAGCTTCTTACCCTCCGCTTTATTCAAGCGTTTGGCGTTTGTGCGCCTGCAGTTATTTGGCAAGCAATGGTGATCAAGCAATATTCTTCCAAAACCAGTCAACAAGTATTCGCAACCATAATGCCACTGGTCGCACTTTCTCCGGCACTGGCTCCTCAACTCGGCGTTGTCCTTGCTGATAATTTTGGTTGGCCTAGCATTTTCGTTGCTCTCACACTAATGGGAACCGCCTTGGTTGCTTTTACCTTTTCTCAACCAAAACAAGAAAAAGAACAGAAGCTATCTTCCATCAAGAGTGATATTAAAGCACTTGTTAGTTCAAAGGTTTATCTTGGCAACGTTATTATGTTTGCTACAGCGTCCGCTGCATTTTTTGCCTACTTAACGGGAATGCCAGAAATTATGTCTCAGCTAGGATATTCAGCTAAAGACATTGGTTTGAGCTTTATCCCCCAAACCCTTGCCTTTATGGTTGGTGGGTATTTGGGTAAGGCGAGTGTAAAAAAGTTTGGCGATGAAAAAGTACTCCGACACATTATTGGGCTATTTAGTGTTGCCGCTTTATTGGTGTTTATTGTGTCACAGTGGCAGCTAACATCCATCTGGCCTATTTTGACGCCATTCTGCTTTATAGCTGTTGCCAATGGTGCTTTGTATCCGATTGTAGTGAACAGAGCCCTTTCAAGCGCCAAACAGAGCCCAGCAACCGCAGCGGGATTGCAAAACAGCATTCAAATTAGCATCAGTAGCGCAGCCAGTGCACTGGTCGCCGCGATGGCGAGCCAAGCTCAATCGGCAACTGGTCTCGCTATTATCATTTGCACCCTAGGCTTATGGGTGGGTTATGTGCTCTCAAACAGACGACTTTCTAGACACTTTCGTGCACCAGACAACGCAAGAGTAGTAAGGGATAAATAATAAAAAGCGCCGCTATTGTTAGCGGCGCTTTTAAACTGTCAGCTTTTAAGCCCATAATAAGTACTTAAACAAAGTGCTTACTTACATACTCGTTAAGCCCCACTTCTGTGCGGTTTCTTTGAAAAAGCCTTGGGTTTTCTTTAACTCTACCCAGTGATTAATGTAGTTAATCCAAACTTGATCTTCTTGAGGTAGCAGCATAGCGATAGGAGTCGGCTTACGTGGCTCTTTCACTGGCACAATCGCCAACTGACTAAATTTCTCTACCAAAGTTGCCGCCTCAACATTTGAAGTCACCGACACATCAGCACGCCTTGCCAGTAATTCCTGAAAATCTCGGGCTGGCGCTTCAATCACGACATGCTTTGCCGAAGGAAAGAAATCTTTGACCATTTTTTCTTGAACCGTTCCCAACGTTGCTGCTACTCGAACATCGGATCGGTCAAAATCAGCCCAATCTGAAAATCGCTCAAGGTCTTTCTTCTGTACAACAGGTACAAACGCCAAATAAAAGTAAGGCTGGCTGTAGCCTGCCACTTTCGCTCGAGACATGTTCAGTGAAGCACTTCCCGTAATGTCGTATTTACCCGCGGTAATACCGTTCACTAAGGTTTTCCAATCTGTCGGCACATATTCTACTTTGACACCAAGATCTTTGGCCAACTCGGTCGTCACATCAATATCAAACCCACGGTAACTGTTGGTTGCAGGATCTTTCATTGTCATCGGGTTCCAATCCCCAGTTGTCCCAACCTTCAACACCCCATTATTTAAAATGTCATGCAAGCGGCTAGTCTCCGCAGCAAGCGCACTTAAAGACAGCAAACACATTCCCAAAAATATCATCAATTTCTTCATTATTATTATCCTTAAAATAAGTTACTTTTTATGCTGCATGATTGATAACATAGCAGTAACAAATGATTTTATTTAGTTTGAATAGGTAATAGTGTGAACCTTCGTACGCTCACCGCTCTATTAACAATGTTGTCACTCACTGGATGCTCAGACTACCAGTGGGGCTGGTATATTCTCGATCCAACCACCCCTCAAGGGCAGACCAACCTAAAGTTTCTCACCGCAGGCTTTTACGATACGATTTCTGTTTCACTATTAAGCATGGTTTTAGCCATGTTGATTGGTCTACTGGTCGCGTTGCCCGCATTATCTAACAACAAGGTCTTACGTGGATTAAACAGAATCTATGTGGAATCAGTACGTTCTATTCCTGTACTGGTTCTGCTTTTATGGGTCTATTATGGAATGCCGACATTACTCGATGTCTCCCTTGACTACTTTTGGGCGGGTGTGATTGCATTAACAATTGCAGAAAGTGCGTTTATGGCTGAAGTGTTTCGAGGCGGCATTCAATCCATCAGTAAGGGACAGCATGAAGCAGCAGAAGCTCTAGGGCTGAACTACTGGCGCAAGATGCAATACGTGATATTTCCACAAGCTTTTCGTCAGATATTACCCCCTCTAGGTAATCAATTTGTCTATATACTCAAAATGTCATCGTTAGTGAGTGTCATCGGGCTCAGTGATCTAACACGGCGTGCAAACGAGTTGGTCGTTAATGAGTACTTACCTCTCGAAATTTATACCTTTCTCGTCTTTGAATACCTAATTCTAATATTATGCGTTTCTCAAGCTGTTCGCTGGCTAGAAAAACGAATCGCTATTCCTCAAAACTAAGCGGATCCTCGTTATCTAAGCATTTAGATACTGAAATCAAAAAGGGTTGGCACAAAGCCAACCCTTTTGTTTATCTATCATGACGGTCTAAGCCAAGCTAGTCAAAACTGATATCGTTCAGATTATTTGGTCTTTTTTACTGGGCGTTGCCAATTAGAAAATTTACGCTCTTTTGCTCGTGAAATGACCAACTCACCTCGTTCAACGTCTTTCGTCAATGTGGTTCCGGCACCGATAGTCGCTCCATCAGCAATAGTAACAGGAGCGATCAACTGGCAGTCAGAGCCAACGAAAACATCATCACCTATCGTGGTCTTAAACTTATTTGCACCGTCGTAGTTACACGTGATCACACCCGCACCAACATTTACACGCTGGCCAATTTGAGCATCGCCTAAATATGTTAGGTGATTCGCTTTTGATCCTTCACCTATTGAGGTGTTTTTCACTTCAACAAAGTTACCTACGTGGGCGTCATTCTTAAGCTCAGCGCCAGGGCGAAGACGAGTGAATGGACCAACCGTACACTCTTCTCCAACCGTCGCACCTTCAATCACGCTGTATGGTCGGATAACGGTGTTATCGTCGATTTCACAATCTTTAAGTACACAGCCGGTACCTATAATAACGTTATCACCAATAGACACATTACCTTCAATAATAACGTTCGTATCAATCTCAACGTCCATTCCGCACTGCAGTTCACCGCGAAGGTCAAAACGAGAAGGATCGCGTAACATTACGCCCTGCTCTAATAATTTTTGTGCTTGTGCTGATTGATAGGCCCGCTCTAAACGCGCAAGTTGAGAACGGTCGTTAACTCCTTCAACTTCAATCGCACTCATTGGGTGAACCGCTTCAACTGCGCGGCCTTCGCTGTGCGCAGCCGCAATGACATCAGTTAGATAATACTCACCTTGCGCATTTTGATTATTAAGCCCTGCGAGCCAACGTTTCAGGTCGCCTCCCGTTGCCACCATCACGCCGGTGTTAATCTCTTTAATGAGCTTCTGCTCGTCAGTTGCATCTTTTTGTTCAACAATCGCAATAACAGGGCCATTTCGTCGAACGATACGGCCATATCCCATCGGATTATCAAGCACGACGGTGAGTAAGGCGATACCACCGTTAGGCTGAGCTTCAAGTAAACTCTCGACGGTTTCTTCAGAAATCAACGGTACATCACCGTAAAGAACGAGGACTTTTTCGTTATCATCAAACTGAGGTGAGGCCTGGTCAACGGCGTGGCCAGTACCGAGTTGATCCGCTTGCAATACCCAGCTTACCGACTCTTCACTGAGGACGGCTTGCATTTGCTCACCACCATGACCATAAACTAAATGAATATTTTGAGCACCTAAGCTATTACACGTATCAATCACATGCTTAACCATCGGCTTACCTGCCAATGTATGTAATACCTTAGGCATGTTTGAATACATGCGGGTTCCTTTACCCGCAGCGAGAATGACCGCACTAAATTTCATTTCTAACCTACTGACATTTTTTTAATTAAGTGCTGATTCTAGCGGTTAATCCATCATTAGTTAAATACGAATGTCCGCTTTATAAAAAATTCCAACAAAAAAGGCAGCGATTAGGCTGCCTTTTATATCAAACGAAGCTAAGTGTTAGCGACGTCTGTTCACCAGTTCAATGACTTTCAACTGAGCAACGGCTTTCGCAAGTTCCGCAGATGCTTTCGCAAAATCAACATCACCATAAGGTTGGTTGATCAGCTCTTCAGCACGGCGTTTAGCTTCTTCCGCTTTAGCAAGGTCTAAGTCCTTACCGCGTACAGCAGTATCCGCTAAAATGGTCACATCGTTGGCTTGTACTTCTAAAACACCACCAGAAAGATAAATGATTTCTTCATCACCTTTCTTAGAAACAATGCGAACCATACCCGGGCGAATCGTGGTTAATAGCGGAGTGTGTCCCGCTAAAACACCAAGGTCACCTTTCTCACCTGAAATCTGAATGCTACGAGCTTGACCCGAATAAATTCGTTGTTCTGCACTCACAACATCCAAATGGAAGCTTACTGATGTTAATGCTGTCATAACGCCTCCTGTAAGACTCTATTAAAGCTTCTTCGCGTTCTCTAGCGCATCGTCAATCGTACCGCAGTACATAAACGCTTGCTCTGGAATATCGTCGTATTCGCCAGCTAGAAGACCTTTAAAGCCACGTAGTGTCTCGCTAAGAGGTACGTATACACCAGGGTCACCCGTAAATACTTCAGCAACGTGGTAAGGTTGAGTTAGGTAGCGTTCAATCTTACGAGCGCGAGATACGACTTGCTTATCTGATTCAGAAAGTTCGTCCATACCCAGTATCGCAATGATATCTTTCAACTCTTTGTAACGCTGAAGCGTTTGCTGAACATTTTGCGCAATGTCGTAGTGCTCTTGACCAACAACCAGTGGATCAAGTTGACGAGAAGATGAATCTAACGGGTCAATCGCAGGGTAAAGACCCATTGCTGCGATATTACGGTTAAGTACAACTGTTGCGTCTAAGTGAGCAAACGTTGTTGCAGGAGATGGGTCAGTCAAGTCATCCGCAGGTACGTATACCGCCTGTACAGACGTGATAGAACCTGATTTCGTTGACGTGATACGTTCTTGAAGAACACCCATTTCTTCTGCCAATGTTGGCTGGTAACCTACCGCAGATGGCATACGACCTAGTAGAGCCGAAACCTCTGTACCTGCAAGTGTGTAACGGTAAATGTTATCAATGAACAGAAGTACGTCACGACCTTCGTCACGGAAACGTTCTGCCATTGTCAAACCAGTCAGGGCAACACGTAGACGGTTTCCTGGTGGCTCGTTCATTTGACCGTAAACCATTGCTACTTTTGATTCTTCAGGGTTTTCGATGTTTACAACACCTGCTTCCTGCATCTCGTAGTAGAAATCGTTACCTTCACGAGTACGCTCACCAACACCGGCAAATACTGACAGACCTGAGTGCTGTAGTGCGATGTTATTGATAAGTTCCATCATGTTAACGGTTTTACCTACACCAGCACCACCGAATAGACCGATTTTACCACCCTTAGCGAATGGACAAATTAAGTCGATTACCTTAACACCAGTCTCTAGTAGCTCTGTTGCGTTCGATAATTCTTCATAGCTCGGTGCTTGACGGTGGATAGAATAATGTTCTTCCGCACCGATTTCACCACACTCATCAATCGCGTCACCAAGAACGTTCATGATACGACCTAGGGTCTTAGTACCTACTGGTACTGAGATTGGAGCACCAGTATTTTCTACTGTTACGCCGCGACGTAAACCATCTGAGCTACCCATTACGATTGCGCGAATAACGCCACCGCCAAGCTGTTGCTGCACTTCAAGAACTAAACGTTCTTTTGAGTCAGTCACATTCAGAGCATCGTATACGTTTGGAACGTCACTCTGTGGGAACTCTACGTCGACTACTGCTCCGATGATCTGTACGATCTTACCTGTAGCCATCGTTAATCCTCTAAATTTGTTTTACCTAAATTAAACTGCTGCTGCACCTGATACGATTTCAGATAACTCTTGTGTAATCGCCGTTTGACGGGCTTTGTTGTACACAAGCTCTAACTCTTCGATCAAATCGCCAGCATTGTCTGATGCTGCTTTCATAGCAACCATACGAGCAGCCATTTCACACGCTAAGTTCTCTACAACACCTTGATAAACTTGCGACTCGATATAACGAGCCATTAAGGTATTCAGAAGCACCTTCTGATCCGATTCGAACATATAGCTCCAAGCATGCTTGAACTGTTCTTCATCAGCGAATGATTTAGGCAAAGGTATTAATTGATCAATTTTTGGTTGTTGGGTCATTGAGTTGACAAACTCATTGAACACCAAATGCAAACGGTCAATCTCACCGTCTTGATACTTTTGTAACATGACGTTGATAGGGCCAATAAGATCATCAAGAGTAGGAGAATCTCCAAGACCTGACGTCTGCGCCACAATGTTTGCACCAATGCTATTGAAATAAGACGTTGCTTTTGAACCAATAACTGCCAGCTCTACATCAACCCCTTTCTCAGACCAATCGTTCATTTGTATAACGGCTTGCTTGAACATATTAATGTTCAAGCCGCCACACAAACCGCGATCAGATGAGATTACAATATACCCAACACGCTTAGCCTCACGTTCCAGTAGATATGGATGTTTATATTCCAAAGTACCGTGGGCTATATGACCAATGACCTTACGTATAATTTCAGCATATGGACGTGGCCCTTCCATCGCGTCTTGAGTTCGACGCATTTTAGAAGCGGCAACCATTTCCATTGCTTTCGTGATTTTCTGAGTGCTTTTAACACTACCAATCTTGCTACGAATTTCTTTTGAATTGGCCATCGTTACTCTCCGTTAACTACAAAACTAGGTTGTAATTACCAAGTTTGGGTTGCTTTGAAATCATCAACTAACTTTTTCAGTTGAGCTTCGATTTCTTTGTCATAAGCACCCGACTTGTTGATCTCAGTAGCCAATTCAGAATACTGAGCGTGAGCATACGATAGTAAAGCAGCTTCGAAATCTAGAATTTTGTTCAACTCTACATCTTCTAAATACCCGCGTTCAGCAGAGTAAATAGAAAGAGCTTGATCAAATACAGACATAGGAGCGTACTGTTTCTGCTTCATCAATTCAGTTACTTTCTGACCATGGTCTAGCTGCTTCTTCGTCGCTTCATCAAGGTCTGATGAGAACTGAGCAAAAGCGGCAAGTTCACGGTATTGTGCTAGAGCGGTACGGATACCACCAGAAAGCTTCTTAATGATTTTCGTTTGTGCAGAACCACCTACACGAGATACCGAAATACCTGGATCGACCGCAGGGCGAACACCCGCGTTAAACAGTTCTGATTGTAGGAAAATCTGACCATCAGTAATCGAAATTACGTTAGTCGGTACGAAAGCAGAAACGTCACCAGCTTGTGTTTCGATGATTGGTAGCGCGGTTAAAGAACCGGTTTTACCTTTCACTTCGCCATTAGTAAATGTTTCTACGTAGTGCTCGCTAACACGAGCGGCACGCTCAAGTAGACGAGAGTGAAGATAGAAAACATCACCAGGGAATGCTTCACGACCAGGTGGACGTTTTAGTAGCAATGAAATCTGACGGTACGCTACAGCTTGCTTAGAAAGATCATCATAAACGATCAAAGCATCTTCGCCGCGGTCACGGAAGTATTCACCCATTGCACAACCAGCGTAAGGCGCTAGATATTGCAGAGCTGCTGATTCAGAAGCAGATGCCACAACCACAATCGTGTTTGCTAGTGCACCGTGCTCTTCAAGCTTACGTACCACGTTTGCGATAGTTGACGCTTTCTGACCAATAGCCACATAAACAGAGTAAATACCAGAATCTTTCTGGTTGATGATTGCATCGATCGCCATTGCTGTTTTACCAGTTTGACGGTCACCGATGATTAGCTCACGCTGACCACGGCCGATTGGAATCATTGCATCTACTGATTTGTAACCAGTTTGAACTGGCTGATCGACTGACTTACGATCGATTACACCCGGTGCAATCACTTCAATAGGAGAAGATAGCTTCGCGTCAATAGGACCTTTACCATCGATCGGCGCGCCCAGTGTATTAACTACACGGCCAAGCAGTTCTGGACCTACCGGTACCTCAAGGATACGGCCAGTACCAGTCACTTTCATGCCTTCACGAAGACTAGTATAAGGACCCATTACTACCGCACCAACTGAATCACGATTCAAGTTAAGTGCTAAAGCGAAAAGGCCACCTGGAAGTTCAATCATTTCACCTTGCATCACGTCATCTAGACCGTGAATGCTAAGAATACCATCGCTCACAGAAACGATAGTACCTTCATTGCGAGCTTCAGATACGACATTGAATTTCTCAATACGCTGTCTGATCAGCTCGCTAATTTCCGTGGAATTAAGTTGCATTGCTCAAATTCCCCTAAGTTAAGACTTAATAACGTCTTTAAGACGATTAATACGACTAACGAGTGAGTTGTCTAGTACTGTATCACCAGCTCTAATCACCGCACCACCTATCAAACTACTATCAACCAAACAGTTGACATTCACACCGCAATCAAAGTGTTTTTCAAGCGACTTAACTAGTTCAGCTAGTTGCGCTTCACTTAATTCAAATGAGGTCGTAATTGTTACTTCTTTCACATTTAACGACTCAGATAAAAGCAGCTGGTATTGCTGATAGATATCACTTAACGCTGAAGTACGACGATTCTCGATAATGACCTTTAAGAAATTCTGTAAAGGCTCATCAAAGTACTCACCCGCTATATCGAAATACAATTGCATCAATTGTTCAGGCTGCAGGCGTAACGCCGCTTTTTGTAGCTCGGGAGCTAAAGAAACGGTTTTAGCAAGCTCCAACATACTTGACCATTGGTCAATCGTGCCATTATCACTTGCATAGCCAAATGCAGCCTTAGCATAAGGACGAGCAATAGTTGTCAAACCAGACATACCGACGCCCTCCTCTATAGCTTCGCAGAAATACTATCAAGTATGTCTTGATGAGCAGCGGGATCAATCGAACGTTCGATGATTTTCTCAGCACCAAGAATAGCTAGAGTAGCAACGTCTTTTTGAAGTTCGTTACGAGCGCGTGAGGTTTCAGCTTCTAATTCAGCTTTACCTTGAGCAAGTACACTATCACGCTCTTGTATCGCTTCTTGACGAGCTTCGTCTAGAATTTGAGCTTTACGTTTATTTGCTGACTCAATAATTCCAAGCGCTTCCTGCTTAGCGTCTTTTAGCTGGTCTGCTGCATTGTGCTGCGCGAGTTGTAACGCTTTATCAGCACGCTCAGCAGACTCCAAACCTTCAGAGATTTTTTTCTGACGCTCTTCAATTGCTGCGATCAATGGTGGCCACACGTACTTCATGCAGAACCAAACAAACAAAATGAATGCTATTGCTTGACCTAGCAGAGTTGCATTGATATTCACAATGACCCTCCTTTATTCTTTTAATGTTTCGTATTCACGAAACGACGTAGAGTAAATAAGAAAAAGGGTTTCTTACAATGCGAACAGCATGTACATAGAGATACCAACACCGATCATTGGAACAGCATCTAGTAGACCTGCAAGAATGAACATATTTGTTTGTAGCACTGGAGCCATCTCTGGTTGACGAGCAACAGACTCAAGGAACTTACCGCCTAGAATTGCGAAGCCGAAGCCTGTCGCGATTGCACACATACCTAGTAGTAAAGCTACAACGAAATAAATTTCCATAATAATCTCCGAAATGAAATATTGAGATAGGCTACAACCTATCATTTATAAATAAGTAAATTTTTTATTCTAGTGTGAATCGTTACTTGCCATGCTGAGATATACAATCGTCAACATCGTAAAGATAAAGGCCTGTAGCACGATAACCAAAATGTGGAAAATAGCCCAAATAATATGTGCAATAACACCAAGCCCACCTAAGACGGCACCCGCTGTATACGTGACTGCAATCAAGATGAAGATAAGTTCACCTGAATACATGTTTCCGTATAAACGAAGTGACAGTGAGACTGGTTTTGCAAATAATGAGACCGTTTCCAGGACCAAGTTAAAAGGTATTAACGCTTTATTATTAATCGGGTGCAGCGTAAATTCCTTCACAAATCCCTTGAAGCCCTTGTACTTAATCATGTAAACCACGGTAAGTATAAGAACGCCTATTGCCATCGCTAGAGTGGTATTCAAGTCGACCGTAGGGACTACTTTGAAATATTCAAATCCAGCTAAGTGCATTAGTTGAGGGATAAAGTCGACCGGGATCAAATCCATTGTATTCATTAATAGAATCCAACAGAAAAGAGTTAATGCTAACGGTGCGACTAACTTATCACGTCCATAAAAAGCACCTTTTACAATCTCATCGACCTGCTCAACGACCATTTCGACGAAGCATTGCAATTTGCCAGGGGTGCCTGTGGTTGCGTTTTTTCCAACCCGATAGAACAACCACAAAAATAGCGTACCCAGAATAGCTGAGACCAATAACGTGTCCCAGTGTAGGGTCCAGAATCCAGCTTCTGCACAGCCATAGTTCGTGGCAATGTTGCCATCAACAACACAAACTTTAGCGTTAGTGAGGTGGTGCTGAATATATTCCTGCGGAGTATCAGCCATGGTTAATCCCATTTCTTGAAAAAAATAAAATAGGGGCAAACCAAAACATTAGTAAAGTCAGTTTATAACCCGTAAAGAAAGCCCCTGGACGTAGGAACTCCGTTAAAGAAAAAACCAATATAAACAAAATGATGGTTACCACCAGTTTTAAAGCCCATCCGATAAATATGAAGCCAAGTAGTACAGAACCATCGGCGTCAGCTCTAGGGATGAAGGCAAACAGAGCATATATGTAGTTACCTAGAACCGCGATCATTCCGCCTTTTAAAATAAAGCGGGCTGCCTCGTCTCCACACTGCACATATGTTAAGCCTCCGATAAGAATGACGAACAAAAGCTGGAAATGGACTACTTTAAAAGCTACTTTCCCTTTTTCGCTTAGGTTTGAAATAAACATCAAAAGCACCTGTTTTCGTGTTATTTACTGATCGAGGACAAAGAAAAATCTCAGTCAGCAAAAAAAGCTTAAAAAGTATATAGAGTAGAGAGTAAAAAACAATAGTTACTCTCTACTCTCAACTAACTTGAATTCTATTATGTGAGCTAGGATGCGCTACGATGTACTGTCGCCGTTAGCTAACAAATGTAAGATTTTGTGTAAGTGTTCAGGATTATCAAAACGGATCTGAATTTTACCCGTACCACTCTTGCCAACCGCCACATCGACCTTAGATTCAAACTGCTCAGAAAGTGACGCTAACTGAGTTTGAGTCTCCTCTGATAGCGCCAACGTCGCGACTTCCGGTTGGTCAGCAGTAGAGATTAAGCGCTTGACTAACGCTTCTGTCTGACGGACGGTTAATTGCTTCTTTGCCACCTCTTGAGCAACAGAAACTTGCTTCTCACCATCCAGAATGAGCAGGGCGCGAGCGTGGCCCATTTCAAGTCGTTTTTCGGCAACTAACTGTTTTACGTCTGTGCTTAGTTGATTCAAGCGTAAAAGGTTACTCACTGTGGTTCTCGATTTACCGATCACCTCCGCAACTTGTTGATGTGTAAGTGAGAATTCATCTTGAAGACGCTCTAACGCTTCCGCTTCTTCGATCGCATTGAGATCTTCTCTCTGAATGTTTTCGATCAATGCCATCGCAATAGCCGCACGATCTTCGACTTTCTTATTCAAGCAAGGTACACGTTTTAACCCCGCTTGACGTGCTGCGCGCCAACGTCTTTCACCTGCGATGATCTCAAACTGCTCATTGTCAATTTGGCGAACCACAATCGGCTGAATGATGCCCTGTGATTGAATTGATGCTGCCAACTCTTCTAATGCCTCGGGAGCCATGTCTTTACGTGGCTGATAGACACCAGGCTTGAGTTGATTAATATTTAGCTCCATCAACTGACCATCCGCAGACAAAGCTTGGCTATGAGAAGCAACGTGCTGTTTTTCTCGTGCTAATGAACTGGTCGCAAGCAACGCGTCCAGCCCTTTTCCTAAACCACGTTTAGACATGACAGCTAGTTCCTTTTTGAAATATTTTTTACGCTGGGATTTCTTCTCGACGAAGCATCTCACCGGCAAGGGCCAAATACGCTTTTGCACCCGCTGAATACTTGTCGTAATACATCGCGGGTTTACCGTGGCTTGGCGCTTCGGCTAAACGGACATTTCGAGGGATAACCGTACGATATACTTTCGTGCCGAAGTGCTTCTTCAATTGGTCGGAAACTTCATTAGAAAGCCGGTTTCTTGGGTCATACATAGTTCGCAGTAACCCTTCAATTTTTAGATTTTCATTCACGACAGCGGCAAGCTTACTTATCGTATCCATCAAAGCCGTTAGACCTTCTAAAGCAAAATACTCACACTGCATAGGAACTAGTACAGAATCTGCTGCAGCCATGGCATTGATTGTAAGAAGGTTTAACGACGGAGGGCAATCTATAAAGATGAAATCATAGTTATCACGAACCGAAGCCAATGCGTTTTTTAGGCGAACTTCTCTGGCAAAGACTTCCATTAATTTGATTTCTGCAGCGGTTACGTCACCATTTGCTGCAATCAAATCATAATGACCTGAGGTTTTCGTGCACACAACATCATGAAATGGAACATCTTCAACAAGCAACTCATACGAGGTCGCTTCAACCTGGTATTTATCAACACCACTCGCCATCGTGGCATTGCCTTGGGGATCAAGATCGATAACCAATACTTTACGCTTAGTGGCTGCCATAGACGCCGCTAAGTTAATGCATGTTGTTGTTTTTCCTACGCCACCTTTCTGGTTGGCTATTGCTACGATTTTACCCACGGTCTGCCTCGCTGTTATCCCTTCCGAGATAAGATTACAAGATGACGCTCACCTTCCAATTCGGGAACGTTCAAAGATTTGACGCTGTTCACAGAACACCATTGTGGTAGCTGTTCGACCTCATCTTTCTGCAATTGACCTTTTAACGCTAGGAAAACCCCAGAATCAGATTTAGGTAGGTGATGGCACCACTCTACCATATCTGACATTGAAGCAAATGCACGGCTAAGAACGCCATCAAATTTGTCTTCTGTTTGGAACTCTTCTACTCGACTTTGGACTGTCGTCACATTTTTTATCCCAAGCTCATGACAAACCTGTTTGATAAAACGGATACGTTTGCCGAGACTGTCGAGTAAATAAAACTCTTTGTCTGGATTCATGATGGCTAATGGTACACCAGGAAGGCCAGGGCCAGTGCCAACATCGATAAAGCGAGTACCTTGTAAGTGCTCACTAACAACGATGCTATCAAGGATATGTTTAACGATCATTTCAGAAGGATTGCGAACCGACGTCAAGTTATACGCTTTATTCCACTTATTGAGCATTTCAACATACCCAATAAGCTGGTCTGCTTGATCGGATGACACTTGGAGATTTGTTTGGCTAACCAGTTGTTCAAGCCTAGCTTTTAAGTCGCTCATTATGAATCAATCCCTTTTTTTAGCAGGCCTTTTTTCTTGAGGTAAACCAATATAATTGAAATAGCCGCCGGGGTGATGCCCGATATGCGTGAAGCAATACCTACCGATTCCGGTTTTGCATTGGTCAGTTTAAGCATCACTTCATTAGACAAACCTTTGACTTCGCTGTAATCAAAATCAGCAGGAATTTTGGTGTGCTCATGACGTAAAGATTTATCTATCTCGTCTTGCTGACGCTGAATATAACCTTCGTATTTAACCTGTATCTCGACTTGCTCTGAAGATTGTTGATCTTCTAACGCAGGAGAAAAATGATCGAGTTTTGTCAGCTGCGCATAAGTGATCTCTGGCCTACGCAGTAGATCTTCACCACTGGCTTCTCTAGAGATCGGACTCTTCAATAATTCATTCAGCGCCTCAACACCTTCAGACTTAGGGTTGATCCACTGATCTTTTAGTCGTTGGCGTTCTTTTTCGATCGTTTCTACTTTTTGATTAAATCGAGCCCAGCGTAGATCATCGACCAAGCCAAGTTCTCGCGCTTTTTCTGTCAAACGTAAGTCAGCGTTGTCTTCACGGAGCAATAATCGATACTCAGCACGAGACGTAAACATACGATAAGGTTCTTTGGTTCCCATGGTGGAAAGATCATCGATAAGAACGCCCATGTATGCTTGATCACGACGTGGGCTCCAGCCATCTTTGCCTTGACTGTATAAACTCGCGTTGAGTCCAGCCATCAAGCCTTGTGCTGCGGCTTCTTCATAGCCCGTCGTGCCATTAATTTGCCCCGCAAAGAACAAACCTTTAATGAACTTATTTTCGTAGGTTTGTTTGAGATCCCTTGGATCAAAAAAATCATATTCGATGGCATAACCAGGGCGAACAATATGAGCATTTTCAAACCCTTTCATCGAACGTACTATTTGAATTTGAACGTCAAAAGGCAAGCTGGTGGAGATACCATTAGGGTAGAGCTCATGGGTTGTTAATCCTTCAGGCTCGATAAAGATTTGGTGGCTTTCTTTATCGGCAAATCGCATGACTTTATCTTCGATAGAAGGGCAGTAGCGAGGGCCAATACCTTCAATAACTCCAGCATACATAGGGCTACGATCGAGGTTTGCTCTGATAACGTCGTGTGTTTTTTCATTGGTGTGTGTAATAAAACACGGAATTTGCGCAGGTTGCTGGCTATGGTTTCCCATGAAAGAAAAAACAGGCGTTGGGTTATCACCATGTTGCACTTCAAGCTCAGAAAAATCGACACTGCGTGCATCAATTCTTGGCGGTGTTCCTGTTTTTAATCGATCAACTCTGAGCGGAAGTTCACGAAGACGATCGGCGAGAGCGATCGATGGAGGATCTCCTGCGCGGCCTCCTGAAAAGTTTTCCATGCCAATGTGTAGCTTTCCACCAAGAAATGTCCCAACAGTCAATACAACGGACTGGGCGTGGAATTTAAGCCCCATTTGAGTCACTACACCGGTAACCTGATCATTTTCAACAATAAGATCATCAACAGATTGCTGAAACAGGGTCAGGTTTTCAGTATTTTCTAAAGCATGGCGAACATAAGATTTGTACAACAGACGATCGGCTTGAGCTCGCGTG
>NZ_JBNGCJ010000646.1:0-615 GCF_049974785.1 Vibrio genomosp. F10 str. 9ZD137 | reverse complement strand
TAACGCCTAGCTAAGCTGCACATAACCTAGGCATATACTTTTGCGAAGCGAAAATGCCTAGCGTGAAGTGTCTGCTTAAGCGCCTTGTTAACTTGATCTATCCATCGAGTGCAATCTTCTATGCCGACTTATAAGCTTGTTTGAAAATGATGCGACATAATCAATATTACAATCAACACCAAATAAGCTAATTTTCTTTTGAGCAGCAAGCTCAAAACCATTCAACTTCGTATTCCAAAAACGCTTGAGCGACTCTTCCTTATTAAAATGCAATATGACGCCTGGAAAATTCAAGCGACGTAGTTCTTCATACTTAACCACTTCCACTCTATCAATAACTTCCCAGCTAATAAAACCATATTTAAAATGATAAATACCATCGTAACTAATGACCAATATTGTTCGGCCTTTTGCCATCATCCATATTTCGTACATTATGAAAGTACTACAAATCCCAACAAGGGCATTATCCATTACGCTACTAGTTGGTGTTACGCAATAAATACCTGCAAATACAATACCTATTAAAATAAACCTTGTTTTGTACACTCTCACACCAACCGGTAGATCTACCATTCTTGCTCCATCAAGTTAACGCTCTGCTAAGCGGCAAAT
>NZ_JBNGCJ010000645.1:0-5176 GCF_049974785.1 Vibrio genomosp. F10 str. 9ZD137 | reverse complement strand
AACGGTTCAAGCCGTTATGATTACCGGTGGTACAGGTTTTACTTCACGAGACAGTACACCAGAAGCCCTCGTTCCTCTATTTGATAAGCAAGTGGAAGGTTTCGGTGAATTATTCCGCACCGTGTCCTATGAAGAAATTGGTACTTCAACCATTCAGTCTCGTGCTATCGCGGGTTTTGCTAACCATACCGTTATTTTTGCTATGCCAGGTTCGACAGGCGCGTGCCGCACGGCTTGGACTAAAATCATTAAACAGCAGCTTGATGCAAGCCATCGCCCGTGTAACTTCATGCCACATTTGTCGGTATAAAGGCAGGAGCCAACAATGACTGAGTTAACTCACATTAACGCTTCAGGTGAAGCCAATATGGTTGATGTTTCTGCGAAAGCTGAAACGGTAAGAGAAGCAAGAGCTGAAGCTTACGTTTCGATGGCACCAGAAACACTTAATTTGATTGTTTCTGGGCAGCACCACAAAGGTGATGTATTTGCAACGGCGCGTATCGCGGGCATCCAAGCGGCAAAGAAAACCTGGGATTTGATTCCTCTTTGTCATCCACTGTTATTGTCAAAAGTGGAAGTACAGTTAGAGGCGATTGAATCGGAGAGCAAAGTCCGTATCGAATCTGTATGTAAATTAGCGGGTAAAACCGGTGTTGAAATGGAAGCACTCACAGCGGCTTCTGTTGCGGCATTAACTATTTATGATATGTGCAAAGCGGTTCAAAAAGACATTGTCATTGAACATGTTCGTTTACTCGAGAAAACCGGTGGTAAATCAGGGCACTTCAAGGTGGAATCATGATTAAAGTTCTCTTTTTTGCACAAACCCGCGAGTTGGTGGGCGTTGACCATTTAGACCTGGCTGGGGATTTTGACACGGTAGAACAAGTGCGTGCTCACCTTGCTCAGCAAGAGGGAAAATGGGACATGGCCTTAGAGCAAGGTAAATTATTAGCCGCAGTGAACCAATCTATTGTGCCTCTCGATTCGACGATTTCAGATGGCGATGAAGTGGCCTTTTTTCCTCCGGTCACTGGGGGCTAATATGGATAATCGTATTAGTGTGCAACAGACGGACTTCTCGGTTGCTGATGAATATGAAAAGTTATCTCAAGGGACGGAGCCTGGCGCGGTGGTGACCTTCATTGGTAAAGTGCGTGATATGAACTTAGGGGATAACGTGACTGGGTTGTCCCTTGAGCATTACCCAGGGATGACAGAAAAAGCACTCAGCGAAATTTGTGATAAAGCGGAGGAGCGTTGGCCTCTGTTGGCGCTAAGTGTGATTCACCGAGTTGGTGATTTGGATATTGGCGATCAGATCGTCTTTGTTGGGGTTTCTAGCGCACATAGAGGTGCGGCGTTTGAAGCGTGTGAATTCATCATGGATTACTTAAAAACTAAAGCCCCATTTTGGAAAAAAGAAAGAACTACTCAGACGACTCGCTGGGTCGAGTCGAGAGACTCAGACGCGCAAGCCGCTTTGAGGTGGGAAGATAAACAGTAGCTCTATTGATTGACTATTCTTCATTCGGATTCATGCAAAAGGCTAACTTAGGTTGGCCTTTTATGATCTTGTTGCCAGGGTTTGGCATGATTCTTCTCCCATAATGAAAATTTTTTGCCATACTAAAACAGGTAAAAATAAAATAGTTCTTAACCTGCCGTCGCTCAGCTAGGTGCAAGGAGCAAGGGTTAGGAAACAATCAACATAAAGCAGAGGAGCACCACTGCGTGGTCAATAGCAAAGTCATAAAGCGAGCGCTCTATATTGCACTCATTGTTGGAACGCTTTTAAATGTTATCAATCAGTATGATGCTTTTTTTCATGGTTCAACAATACACTGGATAAAAGCTGCGTTGACTTATTGTGTCCCTTTTGGTGTTTCTCTGATCAGCAGCATCATTACAATGAAAGACATGGCTCAAGAACAAGAAAAGAGTTTGTGAGCGATAGAGTGACAATCGAGGCTGTATAGGGGCTGGAGCACTTTCTATAGAACTTATAGATAAAAACTATTGTAATAATAGGTGAAATTGATTTAGTAAAATCATGAAATTAGACAACAATTACCTTATACGCAATAAAAGTTGTCGCTTAAGGAGTAGACGATGGAATCACAAAGAGTAAAAGATTACATGACCCTTCAGGCTGTTACCTTTACACCTGATATGTCGTTGAGTGTGGCTTTACAGAAAGTAATGAAGTGCACGCACCTTGGTGGCCCAGTTATTGATTCAGAAGAGAGGGTCATTGGTTTCCTGTCTGAGCAGGATCTGCTCGATAAATTGGTTAAGGTCAGTTATTTCTGTCAAGACACACATTTAGTAAGTGACTGCATGCACAAAGAAGTGCTCTCGGTGTCTCCAGAAACCACGATCATCGAAATGGCCGATAAAATGAAAGTAGGCAAGCCTAAAGTCTACCCTGTGATTGATAATGGGAAATTGGTGGGCATAATTAGTCGACGTGATGTCTTGCGAGCAATCGGAAAAAGCATTGATGATTGCTTTAAGCATCCGGTGTGATAGTTTGTCTCAGTCTATGATTAAGTAACAAAATGTAAGGCGCATAATGCGCCTTTGTTGTTTTAAGGGAGATAGAATGTCAGATCAGAGCGCTAAATTTGTCACCGGTTCAACCATGAGACATATCTTAGTGATGTCAGGAGCAGGATCCGTGGGTTTGATGGCGCTGTTCGTGGTTGATCTTCTCGACATGCTGTTTATCAGTATGCTTGGTCAAGTCGAACTCGCCGCTGCGGTCGGCTTTGCGGGCAGTTTAGTGTTTTTTTCTACTTCAATATCCATTGGTACGTCGATTGCTATGGGGGCTTTGGTCTCTAAAGCGATTGGTTCTAAACAGCGTCAATACGCACGTCAACTCAGTGCCTCCATTCTGACGACTGCATTTATCATCAGCTCAATTATTTCAGCGCTGATGTTCATTTATATCCCCGAGCTATTAAGCTTGATTGGGGCTAAAGGAGTCGCCGCTGAAAGGGCGCAAGCTTACTTGCAAATAATCATTCCAAGTGGCCCTGTTATAGCCTTAGCGATGGCAGCAGGGGCAGGATTAAGAGCTGCGGGTGATGCAAAACGTTCGATGTGGGCAACGCTTTCTGGCGGAATTGTTAATGCGATCTTAGATCCCTTATTTATTTTTGGATTTGGGTGGAATATTGAAGGAGCCGCGATCGCGTCGGTGGTTGCCCGATTTACCGTTTTGTATTTTTCATTATACCCACTCATCAAGGTGCATGACTTGGTTGGTAAGCCATCGGTTTCCGATTTGCAGAGAACGCTTAAAGTCATTTTAGCCATTGCTATCCCCGCGATCATTACCAATATTGCCACGCCCGTTGGTAACGCGATAGTGACGACGTTTATTGCTCAGTTTGGTGAGAACTATGTGGCGGGTTATGCGGTTATTGGCCGATTGATCCCCGTATGTTTTGCGGTGATTTTCGCGCTTTCTGGGGCGGTTGGTCCCATTGTCGGGCAAAATTTTGGGGCAGAACGTTTTGACCGAGTAAAAGAAACCTTAAACAATTCATTGATTGTGACCACCACGTATACCTTATTGGTTTGCCTGATTTTGTATTTTATCCAAGACTTCATTGTTATTGCTTTCAGCTTAGAAGGCGACGCTGAGATTATTGTGGCTGCCTTCTGTACTTATATCGCCATTAGCTTTGTCTTCAATGGGACACTATTTGTGGCGAACACATCGTTTAATAATCTGGGTAAACCGCTGTACTCGACGGCTCTGAATTTAGGTAAAGCGACGATAGGGACACTGCCTTTTGTCTATATTGGTGCACAATGGTTTGGCGCGTTAGGGGTACTTTATGGACAAGCTGTGGGTACCGTTGTCTTTGGCCTTATTGCCGTTTATATGTTGAAAAAGCACATCGCTGGCATGATGCAAGGGCAAGATGTCGATAAAGAAACGGTGGCTTATACGACGGTCAATTCACAACCATTTTGCTCGCATGATGCGGTTCTTATTGATGATCCTGTTGTTGAAAAGGAGATGATGGATGCCCTTAAGAAGAAAGAACAATAATGCTAAAAAGTGAAATAAACCTTTGACCTTGGAGTCGACTCAAAGGTTTATACTCTTTATGAACATGATAAGGAGAAAACACTATGTGTACAAAACATCACGCGTGTCGTTCAAGCAAGGTCGGGTCAGTTACGGCCTCTAAAGGTTCTTGCTCAAGCCCCAAGATGACTTCCATTAAGATGGCAAGCGTCTCAACATCCGATACGGGCTGCTGCAGTTCTGACGAATGTGAGAGCGGTTCACCAAACGATGAGGAAAGTGAGTCCAGTCAGTTTACATCAGACCCATTAACCCAGAGTTGGAAAGTCGAAGGGATGGATTGCCCGTCCTGCGCAAGAAAAGTAGAAAAAGCGGTTAATAAGCTGGAAGGCATTTTGGAATCCAAGGTCTTATTTGCCACTGAAAAACTGGTCGTAAGATTTAGTGATCCCGACGTGGTGAGTCATATTGAGCGGGCGGTTATTCTCGCAGGATTTACGCTCTCTTTACCAACAAGCCCATCAAAAGTAGAAAGCCCTAGCGGTTGGCTGCCCATCATCAAACAAAATTCAACAATACTCTTGATCGTGCTTGCGATGCTAGTAGCGGCTTCAATCAAGCCGATGATGCCTTTTGTGAGTGAGTGGCTATTTATCCTAACTTGCTTAACGGGTTTGTATCCAATAGGAAAAAAAGCATTCAACTTGGCGCAGTCTGGTACTCCGTTTTCCATTGAAACCTTGATGAGTGTCGCGGCTATTGGGGCACTGTATCTTGGTGAGACGGTTGAAGCGGCCATGGTGCTGCTTTTATTCTTGGTTGGCGAGCGATTAGAGGCGTTTGCTGCATCCCGAGCACGCAGCGGTGTTCAAGCATTAATGGCGCTTGTGCCAGAAACGGCGGTTAAAATTATTGATGGTGAACGAGTTGACGTCGCCGCAACTGAGCTGGATCCCGGTGATGTGATTGAAGTCTCCCCTGGGGCTAGATTGCCTGCCGATGGGATACTTCATGATGCATCCGCAAGTTTTGATGAAAGCGCATTGACCGGAGAATCGATTCCTGTCGAGCGTTACCAAGGTGCTGCCGTGATGGCTGGGGCGGTCGTCGTAGACAGAGTGGTGC
>NZ_JBNGCJ010000644.1:0-2323 GCF_049974785.1 Vibrio genomosp. F10 str. 9ZD137 | reverse complement strand
CCAACCGCCGTCGACACCGCCCCATGGTGGGTAATGTACTGCGTAGTATTCTAGAGCGTATGCGATGTACTCGCCTGCTTTCGGGTGATCGTGGTAAAGCGCGATACACGTTGGGATGATAGCAGAAGAAATTGAACGTACACCGTGGCTGTTTAGAGGGTTGTTCAGTAGATCAACCGTCACGCGTAGGTGGTGCATGATTTCGTCTAGACGCTCGATTAGTGCGTCTTGAACTTGCTGACGCTCTTCATCTGTGAAGTAGCCGTGTAGCCAGTCGTAGCCCCACGCCATTGCAGCGATAACACGGAAAGCCGCCTCATCGTTGTAGCCACGAGACGTCACGCCTTCAGGATCGTACGTAGACAGTTTTAGAGTCCAAGCTTTTGCTTTCGCAATCAGCTGTTCGTCTTCTTTTACTACACCAGCAATTGCTAGGTTACGCGTAGCGTTCAGTGCCATTTGGCAATCAACGTACATTTGACGCCAGTAAGGACGCCATAGAGAAGCTTTACCTACGGTTTCTTCTGGATACGCTTGTGGCTCTTCATAAGGAGCGGTATCAATAAACTTAGCGGTAGACTTGGTGAAGAAGTCATCGAACATGCAGTGTGATTCATCAGCTTGCACTTTCGCTTTAAATTCAGCGAGATCTTTGGATTGAACAAGAAGACGAGGGCGTTCTTCGCTCAAAGTATCTAGAAACGATAAATCGAAATCACGTTTTTGTACTTCGATAGGAAGTAGGTCTACTAGGTTTCCGGCGGAAGTGTCATTTTCCAGCTTCATCTTACGAATTGCATCAAGAGGCTTGTTATCACTCATGCTTACTCTCTTATTCAATATTAAATTAATGGTCAACTGCATTACATCTTATTGTAATACAAATGAAGTTTGGGTGCGATAGAAAAGTCGTGTTTTTGAGCGGTTTTTAGACTTAAGGTACATGAATTTCTGTGGACTATGCCAAGTAAAGCCCGAACTGAAAATAAAAAAAGCCCATGATTCGGGGGAATACATGGGCTTATAAAGTGAGACTATGCGTGCTCTATTTTGCTGTTTCGAGTTGTCGAGCACCAGTCTTAGAAGCGTTGATAAGTAAGATACCAACCGTTAGAACAATTGAACCACACAATAGGAACAATAGACGACCTGTTGGTTCATTTGGAATTAGAGCCATTGCTAGAATACCAAAACCTGCTGTGCTGATCAGTTTGCCAAGCATTGAACGCTGTTTAGTATCTAAATCACGTTGCTCTTCGCCTTCTGATATGACAGGGGTATTCCAATTAATGAATAACTGCTCTACTTCTTTCTCGCGTTCAGGGCTTAGGCCTTTATAGAAACGAGTGGTTAGCATGAAGTAACCGCCAGTAAATAGAACGTGCGCAGCCAAGCTCAAGCCAACTTTCAAGTCATTCCATTCACGGCCTGTTAGTTCTTGCTCTAAACCGAATAGGCTTTCAATGTGTCCTGCTTGCATAGAAATACCAAATGCGTAAGACACGATGCCACCAACCACGAGAGTGGACCAACCAGCCCAATCAGGTGTTTTACGAATCCACATACCTAGCAGTACAGGAATGAGCATAGGGAAACCAATTAGAGCACCAACGTTCATTACAATGTCAAATAAGCTTAAGTGACGCAGCGAGTTAATGAATAAGCCGATACTAATAATTAGAAGACCCATAGCAATGGTGGTGACTTTACTTACAATAACCAATTCGCGTTGAGTTGCGTCTTTGCGCAGGATAGGGCTGTAGAAGTTCATAACGAAGATACCCGCGTTACGGTTCAAGCCTGAGTCCATTGAAGACATGGTTGCTGCAAACATAGCTGACATTAACAGACCAACCATACCCGCTGGCATTACGTTTTGGACGAATGCAAGGTAAGCCGCGTCGCCCGCTTTGTCACCCATTGAAGCATATTGTAGAGCAAAATCTGGCATGAATGCGCTTACATACCAAGGGGGTAGGAACCAGATTAGTGGGCCAACAACCATTAAGATACAAGCAAGGCCAGCGGCTTTACGAGCGTTCTCACTGTCTTTTGCACAAAGATAACGGTAAGCGTTGATGCTGTTGTTCATTACACCGAACTGCTTAACGAAGATAAACACAACCCAAAGAATAAAGATGCTGACGTAGTTTAGGTTATTACCTAACATGAAGTCGCCATCGAAGTTCGCAACGATGTTTGAAATGCCACCACCGTGGAAGTACGCCGCAACCGCACAGGTAATAGTGACTGCCATGATAACAAGCATTTGCATGAAATCAGAGGCTACAACTGCCCATGAGCCACCCGTTACCGCCATGGC
>NZ_JBNGCJ010000643.1:0-2511 GCF_049974785.1 Vibrio genomosp. F10 str. 9ZD137 | reverse complement strand
GCGGTTGGGCTGAAGGTCCTGACTACTGGAACACACAAACTGCATTCCTAGGCGAGGCATTCGACCTATTGAAAGCATACTGTGGCGTAGACATGTTCAACAAGACATTCTACGAAAACACAGGTGACTTCCCGCTTTACTGTATGCCTGTTCACTCTAAGCGCGCGAGCTTCTGTGACCAGTCGTCAATCGGTGATTTCCCAGGTCTAAAACTGGCTTACAACATCAAGCACTACGCAGGTGTTAACCAGAAGCCTGAGTACGTTTGGTACTACAACCAGCTTAAAGGCCGTGATACTGAAGCGCACACGAAATTCTACAACTTCGGTTGGTGGGATTTTGGCTACGACGATCTTCGCTTCAACATCCTTTGGGATGCACCAGAAGAGAAAGCACCCTCTAACGATCCACTGTTGAAAGTATTCCCAATCACGGGTTGGGCTGCATTCCACAACAAGATGACTGAGCGTGATAACCATATTCACATGGTATTCAAATGTTCTCCGTTTGGCTCAATCAGCCACTCTCACGGTGACCAAAATGCGTTCACTCTGCACGCGTTCGGTGAAACGTTAGCGTCAATCACTGGCTATTACGGTGGTTTCGGTGTTGATATGCACACCAAATGGCGTCGTCAAACGTTCTCTAAAAACCTTCCACTATTTGGCGGTAAAGGTCAGTACGGCGAGAACAAGAACACAGGCTACGAAAACCACCAAGATCGCTTCTGTATCGAAGCGGGCGGCAACATCTCTGATTTCGACACTGAATCTGATGTGAAGATGGTTGAAGGTGATGCAACAGCATCTTACAAATACTTCGTTCCAGAAATCGAATCTTACAAGCGTAAGGTCTGGTTTGTTCAAGGTAAAGTCTTCGTAATGCAAGACAAGGCAACGCTTTCTGAAGAGAAAGACATGACTTGGCTAATGCACACAACTTTCGCCAACGAAGTGGCAGACAAGTCTTTCACTATCCGTGGCGAAGTTGCGCACCTAGACGTGAACTTCATCAACGAATCGGCTGACAACATCACATCAGTGAAGAACGTTGAAGGATTCGGCGACGTAGACCCGTACGAGTTCAAAGATCTTGAAATCCACCGTCACGTTGAAGTGGAATTCAAACCATCGAAAGAGCACAACATCCTGACGCTTCTCGTTCCTAATAAGAACGAAGGCGAACAGGTTGACGTCACACACAAAGTAGAAGGTAATACACTGCTTCTTACGGTTGACGGTGAAACTGTCACCATTGAGTTGTAATTGCTCACTCTTTTAACACGATCATGCAGCCGAACTTGGCTGATGCAACTCCGCAGGTAAACTCAGCGGGTTAAGCTTCAAGGGGCTCTAGATAAAAATCTAGAGCCTCTTTTTACCTTTCTAACGATAAACCCATCTTCGCTTGTGATCAAAAGAGAGCATTCTCTCGTATTGATATACTGCATTCACCATAACTCTGTATCCTAAGAAATCGAGCATTCGGTTTTAATCGCGTGCCTTCAAACTGACCTAAATTTAAACGCTAGAAAGACTGACACCGCTAAATAAGAGAGTATGTTCATGTCGCAAAAAGAAAGAAGCTTACCGACTCATCGTCTGTCTCGGTTTAGTAAATTCGCATCACTGGCGACACGCGTTGCGGGTAATGTACTGACAGAAGGCACTAAACAAATCGTGAAAGGGAACCGCCCTACGACAAAAGACCTTCTTCTGACACCGAAAAATATAGCGCGCCTCACCGACCAACTTGCTCACCTTCGCGGCGCAGCAATGAAGCTTGGCCAAATGCTGTCGATGGACGCTGGCGACCTGTTAGATCCTGAGTTAGCGAATATATTAGCTCGTTTGCGCTCCGACGCCGACCCACTGCCCGCGAAACAGCTGAATCAGGTGTTAGAAGACGCCTTAGGCACCGGTTGGAAGAGCGAATTCATGGCCTTTAACTTTAAGCCTATAGCCAGTGCATCTATAGGCCAAGTACATCAGGCCTACAATGATGCCGGAGATAAACTCGCGGTAAAAATACAATACCCTGGCATTCGACAAAGCATCAACAGCGATGTTGATAACGTCGGTACACTACTAAAAATAGTCGGTCTCATCCCTGAGTCCGTCGATTATCAATCATTGCTCGAAGAAGCGAAAAAACAGTTACACGATGAAGCCGATTACGGCAGGGAAGCGGAATTCGCGATACGCTATCGCACTGAGTTGCAAGACCATGAGCACTTTGTGGTGCCACGAATTTACCCAGAAGTCTCATCAAATTCAGTGTTGGCGATGGCCTTCATTGACGGGCGTTCGATAGAACAAATTGAGAGTTTTGATCAACCGACACGCGATCTTGTGATGCACCGTTTACTCGAACTGATGTTCAAGGAGTTATTTGACCTTAAAATGGTTCAGACCGACCCAAATTTTGCGAACTACCTGTATCTTGAACACACTCAACAAATCGGATTGCTCGATTTCGGTGCCACTCGCGAGTACAGATCGGAAGAGCGGT
>NZ_JBNGCJ010000642.1:0-7472 GCF_049974785.1 Vibrio genomosp. F10 str. 9ZD137 | reverse complement strand
GTGTTCATGTTTGTCATGGTCATGGTGTTCATGTTTGTCGTGGTCATGATGTTCATGTTTCTCATCATGATCATGGTTGTCATCACCTAAAGTATGAGTTACGGATTTATATTCGATATGACATTTTGCTGAGCTATTTAAAGAGACCACATTGCTTGCTTCATTGAGCATTTTGACAGCGCTTGCTAATTGCTCTGTTTGCTGTTCATTTTGGGGTTGGTGTTCAAAGCCAACAACGTCAGCGCCAGGCGCGGTAATTTCAATCAGTAGTTCATGGGCATCTTGCGCAATATTGAACTCGACATGACCATGCACATGGGCATCATGCTGACGGAAAGTGTCGTCTGCAAGAGAGGAAAAGCTCAAAAGTAAGCCGATACTGGTCGCGATAGTTGTCTTAATTTGCATTGGTTCTAATCCTAAATGGTTAATATAAAATACACTATTGTTCATCGATCAGTTAAAGCGGCGGTGAGCGAGCCAAATAGGCATAAAAAGAAGCAGCAACCGTGTCTGCCACGTAAGTCAGTAACGGACTGTATTGGATTACAGTCATGTCAGCGATTGCCAGTGAATGGTTTAGACCATGACCTAAGCTAGAAAAAAGTTCGCATTGGTGTTGATTGTGATGTTCAGGCGTTAAGTCGGTTTGATGTTCAATGTAGGCGAAGTTGAGCCACAAGACGGCGATCAGTGCGCAAGCAATGACAAATCTATTCACAGATTGTATTGGCTGAGTTGATGGCAAAGGGAAGGTCCTATGGATTTTCAATGTTATAGTATAACAATAAGCCTTGGGAAAATGTCAGCACAATTTGAACTAACGTTAAGAACTTTTGTTTATGTCCACTTCTGTGTTGACTTAAAAAAGCGATAGCATTCAGGCCATCGCTTTATTTTGTTATGGATTTTCCAAATGATCGATTACAACTGTTCACGAATGAGCGTTAATACTGATGTCACGTCATTGTCATCTAATGCGCCTTCTTTGATAAACAGAACTTCACCTGATTTATTTTGAACGATGATGGCGGACGATTCGTTTTCTAGCCCCCAGGTTTTGGCTACCACACCATCGGCATCGAGCACCATCGATGACCAAGGAAACTCTTCTTTACTGGTTTCAGCTTTAGATTTCACAATAGAGCCGGTTCCCCACATCGCATCATCTTGATTAATAATCGTGGTCGTTTGGTACGCTTCTACTGGAAATTTTGCGGCGGTAATGGCTGCCATAAGAGGCGCATTGAGTTCTTTGGAGCTGCCGCGTCCTGCAATGGCCTGAATGACCCGAACTTTACCCAGCATGGATTGATTGTCCCAAGGTTGGTAACGGGTTTCATTATCCGTCAGCATGATTTCACCGTAGTTGGTGACCTCAACATCAATCACGGGTTGGCCCAAAGATAGGTTATGAGCCGCAGCGAAAAATGGAGAGCAAGCAAGTAGTAGGGTAACAAGTGGTTTTTTAGTCATTATTTTTTCCTTTTAATTACGCCGAAAAAGTATAGTCCCAAGCCAAGAAAAAGGCTGATAATCAAATGGCTAAGCTGTGATCTTGATGGATTATTTGACAAAGCACACACCAGTGCCACCTAGCCCGCAATACCCATTAGGGTTCTTTGCCAAATACTGCTGGTGATACTCTTCCGCATAGTAGAATTGGCCTGCTGGCAGTATTTCGGTCGTAATGATGCCTTTTCCTTGCTCGGTCAATAGTGCTTGGTAGCGTTGTTGCGAATCTATAGCCGTGTTTGCTTGCTCTTCATCATAGATATAAATAGCCGATCGATATTGAGTTCCGGAGTCGTTTCCTTGTTGCATACCTTGAGTCGGGTTGTGTCGTTCCCAAAAATGCGTCAGAAGTTGTGAAAAAGAAATAACCGCAGGATCAAAGAACACTTGAACGACTTCAGTGTGACCCGTTTGGCCCGTGCACACTTCGTTATAGGTTGGATTTTTTGTGTAACCACCCGCGTATCCAACGGTTGTGCAAGTCACGCCGTCGAGCTGCCAGAATAGGCGTTCTGCGCCCCAAAAGCAGCCTAGCCCCAATAAAACCTGCTGTTGGCCTTCTTGAGGTGAAGGATTGATAGGGGTTTGAGTGACAAAGTGAACGGCTGGCGCCAGGATACTTTCCTCTCTGCCTTTCAGAGCATCTTGAGGTGACACCAAGCTTGTTTTCATGTTGTTCGCGGTTGAGCCCATGGTATGTAAGACCTTATTAGTACGGAAGAATGAACAAATTATGCGAATACGTTGACATAGCTAAAGACTAACCGAGTTAATCTAGGTATCATTTTTATTCGCCGTAATACTCATTTTAGGTTTGTAATAATTAAGCATGTTCATTAAGCGATTTCCAGTTTTTATATTCAGCCTTGTCTTATCTGGCTTTGTTAATGCTAACGAAGTTAAGTTAAGTATTGTCGGCTTAGAGGGGGAATTGCTGGATAATGTTGATGCTTACTTGTTGTCGATTCCTGAAAGTGATTATGAAATCACACTGCGTTTTAAGTCTCGTTTGAGTAATAGCATGACCGAAGCGCTTAATGCCCTCGGATACTACAACCCTAAGTTTCGCTTTGAAGTTATTGAAGATAAACAGCTCATTGTCCATGTGGAGAAGGGCGATCCCGTACGGCTTACTGAACTTGATATCATCGTCACAGGCGAAGCTCAGCAAGACCCTGCCTTTTCAAAACTCATTGCAGAAAGTGGATTGACGCTAAATCAACCCGTGAACCATGGACGTTATGATGCACTGAAATCATCCATTCGCAGTCAGGCTTTACAAAAAGGGTACTTTAAAGGTGATTTTACTAAGAGCAGCTTAGAAATCGTGTCAAGCCAAAACAAGGCGATGGTGCGCTTACACTACGACAGTGGCATGCGTTATCACTTTGGGTCTACATCGATTTCTGGTAGCCAAATCAGAGATGAACGGGTTCAATCTTTGCAGCCATATCAAGCAGGCGATCCTTACCTTGTGTCAAAGGTCGGAGAATATAATCAAAACCTCTCTAATACCGATTGGTTTTCTTCCGTCTTTGTTGAGCCGGATTTAAATCGCTTAGATGAAGGTCGTGAGCTCCCTATGAAGGTCTCTTTATCTCCTCAATCAAGAAATCAATTTGAAACCGGTCTGGGTTATTCAACCGATGTGGGCGTTCGAGGAACCTTAAAGTGGAATAAACCTTGGGTGAACGATCGTGGGCACAGTTTTAACAGCAGTATTTCTCTGTCAAAGCCAGAGCAGAGTGTTGTTGCTGGTTATAAGATCCCGTTAGATGATGCGTTGCATGAGTATTATCAAATTCAGTACGGTATGAAAAAGGTCGATAGCCGCGATACCAACAGCCTGGAATCTAACCTGTCTATTGGCCGACATTGGTTACTTGATAGTGGTTGGCATCAAACGGTGAGAGCACGCTATTTGATTGAAAACTATGAACAAGGGTTACAAGACGATGTGGGCCATTTTGTTTTGCCTGGGGTGTCCTTTTCTCGTACACGTACCAAAGGTGGAAGCATGCCCATGTGGGGGGATCGTCAAACCATAACGTTTGAATATGGCGATCCGGCTTTATTGTCTGAAACCCGTTTAGTGCGTTTGGTTGGTGGAACTTCATGGATTAGAGGAATCGGCAATAATCACCGAGGCTTATTTCGGGTTGATGGAGGCGCTAACTTTACGGAAGAGTTTGAAAAACTCTCCCCTTCATTGCTGTTTTTTGCCGGGGGTGATAACAACTTACGTGGCTATAGCTATGAATCCATTTCGCCAAAAGATGAAAGTGGTGCATTGACCGGGGGCCAATATATGGTGACCACCTCGGTAGAGTATCAATATCGCCTAGTGGGTAATTGGTGGGTAGCGGCTTTCTATGATTATGGTAGTGCATTTAACCAAAAAGCCGACTTTAAAGCGGGCACGGGGGTTGGGGTTCGATGGGCATCGCCAGTGGGGCCTATTCGGCTTGATTTTGCGGTAGGATTAGATGCAGAAGAGGGCGATGAATATCAGATCCACTTTACACTAGGACCTGAGTTATGAAGAAAGTCGTCTTAAAATGGACAAAGTGGCTGTCCATTACAGTGACCTCGTTGGTGGTACTGGTGTTGGTTTTCGTGATTGGTTTGCTGTACACCAATACGGGTTTAAACGTGCTTGTATGGGGAGCGCAGAAAGCGGTGCCTCAGTTACAAGTTGAAAGCACCCAAGGTTCTGTATTTCCTCGATTTACTCTAAAAAAAGTCGCTTTTCAGGATGACGCGTTATTGATTAAGTTTGACGCTCAATCATTGACGCTTGCCGTGAATCCGAGTTGTTTTTTAGAGCCATCCATTTGCATTAACGATCTGGCCGTCGATGGCTTGCATTTTTCAATGCCAGAGCTGGCTGAATCAGAAGAATCGGAAGCTTCAGTTAACACAAATGATAAACCTTTTAAATTATCTACCCCTATTCCCATTCAAATTAGCCGTGTCAGGCTATCCAATATTGATCTCGATATTTTACAAAATAGAGTCACTTGGAAAAGCCTAAATACCGGAGCAAGGTTCCAGAACAATCAGCTGCGACTATTCCCGACCCTTTGGCAGGATATTTCGCTATCTTTAGCGCCTTCAGTGGATAGGGGAGACAGCTCATCGACGTCACCTATAGAGGACAATTCAGACCCTAGCCCTATCGTATTGCCCCCGTTTACGATGCCATTATCGTTAGTGGTTGAACGGTTCGATATTAAGCAGTTTAAGCTAAAGCAAGAGTCGCCGATTTCAATCAATCATCTCGGGTTAGAAGCGAGTGCTTCTGGTTCAAAGGTAGTCATTAAGACGCTTGATCTTGATATGCCAGAAGTGAACGCTAATTTGGTTGCCGATGTTGAACTTCAAGGGGCTTACCCACTCAATGCCAAGTTATCTGCTGATGTGAAACACCCTCAAGCGAATGGGCAAAAAATTGCCCTATCAGCCTCGGGAAGTGTGGCTGATCTTACCATTGAAAGTCAGTTGAGTGGATTAATAAAAGCCCATTTACAAGGAAACCTAAAACCACTAGAGCCGACGTTGCCGTATCAATTCTTGCTCAGCAAAGCTAATGCACAGTGGCCTCTTACTGGCGCGGCTGATTATCAGGTAGCGATTGATAAACTGTCCAGTTCGGGCAGTTTAGAAGGCTACGAACTTGATTTAAAAGCGGGCATCAAAGGGGTGAGTCTCCCTGATCTCGATGTTGATGTGAAAGGCAATGGCAACCTAGAACAAATCGAGCTGCGCGAGATAGCATTATCAACGCTTGGCGGAACTGTTGAGGGTGAAGTCTTTGCCAATTGGAATGCGCCCATCAATTGGCAAGGAAAACTTCACCTGAATCAAATTCAGCCAGGCCTGTATTGGCCTGAGGCTGAAGGGAACATCAGCGGTGATATTCATACCCAAGGTTCGTTAACTCAGGAAGGGGGGTGGATAACCGAGACCACGGTCATTGATATCGATGGGATTCTACGAGACTACCCGCTTAATATTGCTGGCTCATTGTTCGCGTCCGATAAAGAAGGGAAGGGGGCATTCAGCCTTCAAACCCCAAGTTTGACACTTGCTCACGGGCCTAATTCTGTCCAGGCGAAAGGAGAGCTTAGCCAAACTTGGCAAATGAATGTGGCTTTAAATATTCCTGATCTCGCCAAGTCGGTGCCTGATCTTAACGGATCTGTGGTAGGGGATGTGTCGTTAAAAGGGAAGCTTGAAGAGCCGAGCATCAACCTAACATTAACCGCAAACAACATCGATTGGCGTGAAGAAGCAAGCCTGCAACAACTGACGATCTCTGGTGATCTTAAACCACTCCCAGAACCTTATGCCGACCTTCATTTACAAGCGAGTGCTATTCAGTATCAGAACAATGTAGTTGATAGTGTCGATCTTAAACTCGCAGGGTCACTGAATGGTCATAACCTGATGCTAGAAGTGGGATCCGATATTGTGGCGACCAATCTCGCCATTTCAGGGGGGCTTCAGCAAGAGCCAACGCCAAGCTGGAGTGGTGATTTAGAGCGTATGTTGTTCAGTACAGAGCAAGGTCAGTGGACGTTAAATAAGAGTACACAGCTTGGTTTTGATGTTGATAGTCAGCAAGCGTTTGTCTCTGCGCACTGTTGGCTGCAAGCTAATGCGTCGGTGTGTCTTGATAACGACACCAGTGTTGGCAAGAAAGGTGAAGCGCAATTGTCGGTTAACCGGTTCAGCTTTTCTCAATTGGCTGCTTTTATGCCACAAGGTGTCGTCGTCGATGGAGAGGTGAATGCTCAAGCACTCGCCAACTGGGGGCCTGACGTTGCACCGGAGGTAGCCGTTAATGTTCAAATACCAAAAGGTCAGTTCAGCGGTATGCCAGATGTCCCCTTAGTGATTGGCTGGAATTCGATGGCGTTTAATGCAAATCTTGCTGAAAACCAACTGCAAGCCAATTGGTTGTTGGACTTTACCGATAATGGCGAGTTGTCAGGTGATATTACGATCCCCAATATTGCTGTTGCAGATAAAGAGTTAGCCGGTGATATTCGTGTGTCTCAGATTGGATTGGATTTTCTTGCCCCGCTTCTTGGTGAGTACAATGAGTTTGATGCGCAGATCAATTCACAATTGGCGTTAAGTGGCTCACTCGCTCAGCCTAAGGTGATTGGCGATCTAAGAGTCGATGATCTCATACTGAAAGGTGAGGTCTCTCCTCTGGATATCCAGAGCGGAGAAGTGGTTGCTAAATTTTCAGGGACGAAAGCCAATTTAGAGGCAAACATCGATACTCCAGATGGGCCACTGAGTATTGAAGGCGATGCTAACTGGACGGATCTTGAGGCCTGGAATAGCAATATTCGAGTTTTTGCTGATAAGTTGTTGGTCAGTCAGCCTCCGATGATTGAAATGAAAGTGAGTCCAGACATGACAATCAGCCTATCGCCAGAATACGCTAAGGTGACGGGAAGCATCGATTTACCATGGGGTAACATTGTTGTAGAAGAGCTTCCACCGAGTGCTATTGGTATTTCAAAAGATCAGGTTATTTTAAATGAGCAGCTCGAACCTATTGACGATTCGGGCTCGAGTATTTTTGCTATTGAAACGGATATCAACATTTCTATTGGTGATGAATTCACGTTGTCTGCCTTTGGGCTTGAAGGCAATCTAGTGGGTAAGCTGAACGTCACGCAAAAAGACAAAGGCCCAATCATTCACGGTGAAATTAATATCGTTGATGGGTCGTATCGATCTTTTGGTCAAGAGTTGGTGATCAATGAAGGGAAGATTTTAATGAATGGCCCGGTGGATCAGCCTTATGTTGCCATTAGTGCAATTCGGAATCCAGATAATACCCGAGATGATGTTATTGCAGGGGTGCGAGTAGATGGCCCGGCTGACGAGCCTAGCGTCACTATTTTCTCTGAGCCCGCTATGCCACAAGCAAATGC
>NZ_JBNGCJ010000641.1:0-4244 GCF_049974785.1 Vibrio genomosp. F10 str. 9ZD137 | reverse complement strand
CAACGTATACACATCTCGAGCGGCCGTGATTAAAATTACGTCACAGCCTTGATTACTGCCTCGAACACTGTTCAAAATATCTAAGCCAGTACCATCAGGTAAATACACATCAAGCAGCACGAGATCAGGCTTCAATAACCCTAACTGAAGTTCTGCTTCAGCTTGAGAGGTCGCAATACCGACCACTTCAAATCCATCCATTTGTGAGAGATATCGATGATGAAGTTCAGCAATCGCTATATCATCTTCAATGATCATAACTCGGGTTTGCTCATTCATCTCTTTTCATCCTTCGGCAGATAAACCGTCATTCTTGTTCCAAAATCTGTATTTTCCATCATTTCCAATTGACCGAAATATTTTAGTGTCAGTTGATTCACTAAATGCAGGCCAACCCCTCTATTTTGACTCGCTTTCGTAGAGACACCTTTTTTTAGTAATTCATTTCTTGTGACATGGCTGGGGAACCCTATGCCTTTGTCTATTACTTCCAATATGATTTCACTACCATAATCACTCACAGAGACCTCAATGCTACGTCGGTCATTTTGGTCCTGTAATTCAAACTCTCCCAGAGCAGACATAGTGGCATCAAAAGCATTATCGATGAGGTTACCTAATATCGTAACGACGTCACTGGCGTTAACTCGATCAGGAAGCGCTTCCAGTCTTGATCCCTCTTCCACGACAAGCTCTAGACCAAGCTCTCTTGCTCGCTCTGTTTTTCCCAACAACATACCGGCGATCAATGGATCTCGAATGGTTTCTCGCAAAAACTCAATCAAACTTTGATAGTGAGCGGTTTCTTGCCCTATCAGTTTTTGGACCGAGTCGAGTTCACCCATTTGTACCATCCCACTGATCGTATTCAGTTTATTGCGGTGTTCATGAGTCTGTGAACGCAGCATTTCAGCGTACGCTTTGGTTTGAGACAGTTGTTCACTCAGTTCATTAATTTCGTCGCGTAATCGAAAACTCGACACGGCTCCCACAACAACGTCATCCACAATAATTGGGCTACGGTTTGCAATTAACCTCTGATTATTAAGGAAAATATCGATATCGTGATCGCTTTCGCCCGTTTCCAGTACAATCGCAAGGTCACTGTCGGGCAACACTAAAGCTAACGGTTTATTCAGCGATCGCTCTTTATTGATACCTAGAATGTCACAAGCACTTTTATTGATTGACCTTAGGTTTCCTTTAGCATCTATGCCTAAAATCCCTTCTTTAAGGGTACTCATTGTCACGTCAAGCTCAACGTACAAACGTCCAATTTCTTCAGGTTCAAAACCAAGAATAGCTCGTTGGAAGCGGCGAGAGATGTAGCTTGAAATAATAGCATTAGCAATGACAACTAAAAGCGCCATAAGTAACAAGAAAGCTAAAAATGGCTCGATACGATCTTCTAACCTATCGATAAGATAGCCGACAGAAACGACCCCAATGATATTTCCCTGCTCATCGAGAACTGCAGATTTACCCCGAACAGAATAGCCTAGCGAGCCTTGTGCAAATGAAATATAAGACTCACCACTTTGTAAAGCTCGATCGTTGTCTCCGCCTTTCATAGGTAAACCGATGCGCTCGTCTACCGGGTGAACCAATCGAATGCCATTTCTATCGCCAATGACGATGAACGCCGCACCTATCATGGTAGTAAGGTCACGAAATCGAGATTGATTATCAATGCCTTGTTCAGAGATAACCTCAATGACATAAGGAGACTGAGCCAAAAACGAGGCTACACCCAATGCTTTTAGCCCCATCTCCTCTTCTTGGGAATGCTTTATATAAACAAACCCCGCGGCAACAAGAATAAGGAGCTCCAGCAACCCCGATAATGTCATGATAATTAGCATTCTTTTTCGAAAACTAATTCTGCTCCACTGCATGATGGTACTCCCTTCTATTATCGATAAAAATAACACTAACTTAACAATAGTAATGGAATACTCTCTAGATATGTGAAGATAGCGGCTAGAAAAACTATTGATTGACCAAAGCGAGAAAGTGAGACTCTGAGCTAAAGAAACAATACTCAATCATTGGTATCAATATATATAAAACTAAATGCAGTTAAAATTTTGATCTAAATCAAACCACATTTAGGTTATTTTTTGTACAAACCAATTAGTGCGAGTATAATTGATTGAGGTTTACTCGATGCGATTAACCTGAAAAAGTACGATTAACCCAAAAAGAACAATGTGACCATGACATCGAAAGCTTACAATAACTCTTACTCTGCTTTCGATGGCACAAACGTTATCCGGCTAGGATAAGTTCAGAGGAAAGAGTGATGAAAAAGGATGTTTTTGGGATTTGTCTTTCAAAATCCATGCTGTCAAATAATTTAAATACCACTTTTACCCATGTTAGAGCGTATCAATCGCTAGAACAAAACAGGGATGTAAAAGTAATGCAAGCCTATCCTCAACTATCAGGTGAGGAAGTTCTGAGTACGATGAGGGAATCTAAAGAGCTGCTATGGAGAGCGGAATTTAGCTGTCACGCCATGAAATGATCGACATACCAATTTCTATTATTGATTTCCATTGGTGACTGGATCTCTACTTAAGCAGGCCTTCCTCTTCTTGGGGAAGGCCTTTGTTTTTCTAATTGGGCTTTTGGTGTATTCGATTGTTAAGATAGTTCACCCACTGACTATGCTCTTCTGTTGGCTCTTGTTTCTCGGCTTGAATAGCAAACGTCAATGCTAGATCAAATTCCGATAATTGATATGCCGATTGAGTCATTGCCGACAGCATCGATACACTGAGATCAGCGTTTGGAATATTACTCATCTCATCGAGTACTCGTTGAAATTCTCGTTGGCTCAATAACAATTGCGCGGCATTCCAATGGTACTTCTTTTGCCAATGGTACTGCTTTTCAATTTCTGCGGCTAATTGCCAATACCGAACGGATTCTTCCCAATGTTTCGCTTGCTGTAAAAACTGTGCTTGTCTAACAATGTGACCCACATTCGTTAAAGCATCATCCAAAAGCGCAAGGCTTTCAGCCGCTTTAGCCGGCATGTTTTGATTAGCGTAAAGTTGAGCAAGTAGCGTTAACTGTTGTGAATTGGTTTCAATACCCTGTAGCTTAGACAGCGTTAGAATCGTTAACGCATTATCGACCCGCTCTTTTCGCAGTTCGACACTTACCCACTGCTGCCACCAGCGACTATTGTTAGGGTCTAATTCCACTAACCTTTCTAAGGTTTCTGAAGCGTTATCCCAACGCTCACGTTGCAATTGAGCACCTAAGCGAAGAGACAGAGCTGAAACATCGAGAATTCCACCGCTTCGCTGATACCTTTCAACAGAAGACAGCACGTCTTCCCACTGCTCTAACTGGTAATAAGATTGGCTTATACGAAGCCAAATCAGCGCTCGTTCTGGTTGGTTCGTCTGCTCTGTCTCCACGAGAGTATGGTAGTAATGGATTGCTTTCTTGTATTTCTCCTCAGACAAATACAAGTCAGCCAGCATTCGAACGCCACTTGCGTGTTGCGCTTTACTGAGCACGCCACTGTCTACAGAAAATTTAAGTGCGTTAATCGCATTATCTGGCTGGTCATTCTGCCAATAAAAAGCCCCCAACATACGCGCAACGAACGCTTGGTCGTACTCTTGTGACGTTGAGATAGATTCCAAACGTGAAATGGCTTCATCAAGCTTCCCATTTAGGGAATCGGCATGCGCCTGCTGCACGCGCTGCGCTGTGTACTGACTTAATTGATTGGCAAAAGCTGGCTGGATGGTTGCGAGCCCAACCAGCATAACAAAGCGCACCAGTACTTGGGTTATTCGTCTGGTTATCTTAATCTTACGCATCATTGAGAAAGCCTAAATTCCAATTTGACGGATTGTCCATGCTGAACAACACTCGCCTGGTTCACTATTTTCGGTTGATACTTCCAACGCTTGAGCGCCTGAACCGCTTCTCGTTCAAATTGCCTTGGAGGCTTACCCTCAACCACGACAATATCAAAGGGTTTCCCTAATTCATCTATCGAAAAGTTCATGATGACGTGCCCTTCCACGCCTCTTCGCAATGCTCTTGATGGATAGTTTGGTTCAACCCGGTGCAGCGGCATAGCCTTTTGATCCATCGTTGACTCCCCCGCCGTGGGAGCAGGAAGTGATATTTCAATGCCTTTAACCGATGATGCCAAATCGATCGAGGGCATCTCAATCGAGAGGCTGGTTGCTTCTAGTGAAGATACTGCGGCCGCC
>NZ_JBNGCJ010000640.1:0-8579 GCF_049974785.1 Vibrio genomosp. F10 str. 9ZD137 | reverse complement strand
AGTTGCTGATGAGGTGCGAAGCTTGGCAAGCCGAACTCAGGATGCGACTGCAGAGATCCGTTCTATGTTAGAGCTGGTATCAAGTGGAATTCATAACTCGGCCAATACCATAGAAAAAAATAGCCTATCAGCAGTAATCACGCTAGATAAAGTGACTTTAACCCGAGAAAAGTTTGCCGATATTACGTCAGGTATGGAGAAAATCAATGCCATGAGCGCAGAGATTGCAACAGCAGCTGGTCAGCAAAGTACTGTGGTCGCAGAGATGGCTGATAACATTGAAAGTATTAGCTCGCAGGCTAGCCTAACGGAAAGCCAGGGTGAGAATCTGCAGCAGCATGCTATGTTGGTGAACTCTCGTGCAATGGATCTTCAGGCTCAGCTCAATGAACTAGATCTATCAGAGGCAGCCACCCTTGATTTTGTCACGGTTAAACAAGGTCACTTAGCATGGAAGACTCGGGTACGCTCTTTTCTCGATGGTGATACAAACGTTTTAACTCGTGAGCAAGCCTGTTCACACAGAGAGTGTGCATTAGGACGTTGGTACTACAAGGATGGTATTAAACAATATGGCAGCAACCATGCCTTTAAGGCGATGGAGCAACCTCATGCAGAGCTGCATGAAACTATCGTCAAAATAATGGATGCCGACGAGTCTGGTGACAGTGATAAAGCACATCAGCTATACCAAAACATCGAGCCACTATCAAAACAGATTGTAGCTCATATCGAAGAGTTAGAGAGAACCATTCGGTAACTAGAAAGGTCCATGACTAACACATAAAACGGTCTAGCAAATCGGTAGGCCGTTATGTATTAGCCACATTGGATGTTTTTATCGCTATCCAACTTTAGCAAAGATACCATTTCATACAGGGTTAAGAGTACTATAGAGTGTAAATACCAAATTTATCACTAACAAACCTGTAGAAGACTGACGAATTTGCTCACATATTTAGATTAGGAATTTTGGTCAAACTAAGGGGGTTATACTTCGAAGTGCAATCCTCTAAACTCATTTCGGGGCAGAAATGAGTCAGCTCGAGCCTCGTCGACTCGAAGATCTGCTAGATGAAAAAAACATCGTTCGTGATGGTTGAACCAAACATATAAAACAAAAAAGCGAGCCACTTAGCTCGCTTTTCGTTATCTGATTTTCTTAGAATCTATTACAGAAGTTCTACCGACTGTTGAGCGATAACGAACTCTTCATTAGTTGGGATAACCATCGCTACCGCACCCAGCATCTCTGATTTGGCAATCACACCTTCAGCGCCGAAACGAGCGGCTTCGTTGCCCGCGACATCTTCAACAAAGCCAAGAATTTTAAGGTTGTTGAGTATTTCACGACGGATTGGTAGAGAGTTCTCGCCGATACCACCAGTGAAGATAATGCCATCTAAAGAATCAAGTGTGGCTAGGTAAGAAGCAACGTACTTTGCTACGCGGTAAGTAAATACCTCAAACGCCAGTTTCGCGCCTTCATGGCCTTCTTCCATCGCTTCTAAAATGCCACGAGCATCGCTCGTAAGGCCAGACACTCCGAGGAAGCCAGATTCCTTATTAAGGGAATTGAAGACTTGTTCTTGTGACCAACCTTTCTTCAGTAGGTACTCGATAATACCTGGGTCTAAATCGCCACAACGAGTGCCCATCATTAGGCCAGAAAGTGGCGTGAAGCCCATTGACGTATCAACACTGTTACCGTCTTTAATCGCACATACCGATGCGCCATTACCCAAGTGAACAGAGATGAAATTAGACTCTTCCACTGGCTTGTTGAGCATTTTCGCCGCTTCACGGCTGACGAAGTAATGACTGGTTCCGTGGAAACCGTAGCGACGTACGCCGAAGTCAGTGTAAAGTTCTTTGGCAATGGCACCAGTAAACGCTTTTTGAGGCATGGTTTGGTGGAAAGCAGTATCAAACACAGCAAACTGAGGAAGCTCAGGGAACGCTTTCATAGCGGCTTCAATACCAATAGCACCTGCAGGGTTGTGGAGCGGAGCAAGATCAGACAAGCTCTCAATTTCAGCGAGGACTTCTTCATCAATACGGACAGTAGAAGTGAACTTTTCTCCGCCGTGGACGATGCGGTGCCCAACAGCCACTAAATCTTGATTAAAACCTAGCGTCTCAATCAGTGTTACAATACGGTCAATAGCGTGCTGATGGTGATTGTCAGGTGCTGTAATCGCTTCTTCTGTTTTTTCACCGTTGTGTTTCCAGCTGATCACAGCTTCTGGCATTCCAAAACACTCACCAAGTCCAGTGACGATGTTATCGCCGCTATTTGCATCAATAACAGCAAACTTTAAAGATGAACTTCCAGAATTGATGACTAAAACAAACGAATTCGACATTTAATATGCATCCTGTTTAAAGCTAAGAGATGAAGCAACTGCTTCAATTTTCATGTGCCTCCATTATTCAATAATTTTTTAATCTTTCAACTTTCTTTTAATAGTTATTGTCATACAAACAGATTTATCTTGATCTGGCTCAACAATGCTTTTTATTTTAGTCTCAAAATATATATGAAATTTTCCCTTCTTCCCCATATAAACTCGGTTCAGCGTCTATTTAAATCTTTATTGGGCCTAAAGCACGATACGAAGTAACGTCAAGATACTCAACAATTGTTGAGTATCTCATGCCTACCTGATGAATTATTCACCAGAAACCCAACAAATTTGCACCGGTTCTCTCCTGGCAAACAAAGTTAGATACTGAGTAATGATTGATTTCAGTTCTTCTAGTTTTTGCTCGCTGTTGGATTGACACAAGATCAATAGGTTCGTTTGGTCTGGATCCACCTGTATGGTGGTGTTACCAGCAAAAAAACATTGATTAGTAGCAAAGCATAGATAAATATTGAACCACTAACTAATAGGTGATTAATCATTGGGGGTACCACATGAACATAGGCACAGTTTCCAAACTCACGGGGCTATCGAGCAAGTCTATCCGCTTATATGAAGACAAAGGCATCATTACCCCACCGATTCGAAGCCTAGCTGGCTACAGAGAGTATTCAGCAAAGAACGTTCAAGAGCTCAGCCTAATTGCCAGAGCCAAAAACGCTGGATTTTCACTTATCGAGTGTAAAGAGCTGGTCCAGTTAGCTCAAAACCCAAATAGAAAAAGCAGTGAAGTCAAGGAAAAAACCAAAGAGAAACTTGACGAAATAGAACTAAAAATCAGCGAATTAACCGAAATTAAGAATCAATTAGAAAGCTGGGTTTCTGCATGCCCAGGGGATAATAATAGCCAATGCCCCATCATTGAAGATTTAACTAAATAGCGTTTGTCACTTCATGATAAAATCGCAGCAATATCATCGAAAAGAACAACACCATGTACGAAGAACTCTTAGCCCCGATTCAATCCTTTCTAAAATGCCCAACCCCTATAGAGTGGGTTGAGCAAGCCAAGAAAAGCACCAATTTACCGGTCATACTCCGGGATCATTTGTTGTGTGAGCTCAAAGCCGCTCAAAGTGCCATGTTCTTACTGAAACGATACGCAGTTGACGAAGAAGGCAAACAACAACTGACTGAGCTACTCAAACCCTATGAAGAGTTTGCGTACAAGCGAATCGGTAATCTCAGCACGTTAAAAGGAAAGAGCAATGTCTCGAAGATGATTCAGCCTAAGCCTAATTGTAACTATGGGTTAGACATGATCGATAAGCTCATCATGTTGATTCGAGAAGAGCTACACCATTTCTACCAAGTGCTCGAAATTATGGAAAAAGAGAACATCCCTTACGAACCTATATCAGCGTCTCGATATGCCAAAGGGATGATGAAGCAGGTAAGAACCTACGAGCCAGAAGCACTCGTTGACAAGCTCATTATTGGAGCCTTTATCGAGGCGCGTTCTTGCGAACGGTTTGCGATGCTCGCCCCTTACTTAGATGATGAATTGGGCAAGTTCTATATTTCTTTGTTGCGATCAGAAGCAAGACACTACCAAGACTACCTAAAGCTGGCTCAAAGTATTTCTAGCACGGACATTACCGATAGAATCGCCGTTTTTGCTCAAGCCGAAGCGGAACTGATCTCAAGTGAAGATGAGGATTTTAAGTTTCATTCAGGTAAACCCATTCACTCAGTTTAAGGCAAATGATAGACTGTCCACCTAATTGATTGAGTATTCAAAGGTAATGTAATGAACCCGATTCTTGCGATGTTACGAGAAAATAATATTGACGATGCACAGATCAGTGCGCTGTTTGAAGTGCTGACTCAAAACCCTTTGGCAGCGATGACAACCATTAGCCAACTGGGTTTACCTCAAGAAAAACTTCAGGCATTAATGGGCCAGGTCATGCAGAATCCAGCGCTGATTAAAGAAGCCGTTACTGAACTAGGGTTAGACTTTTCAAAAGTAGAAGCCGCTAAAGAGCAGCTAAACAAGTAAACACCTATCTTTGAGTGATAAGCTTGTCGCTTAAAGTACGGCTTCAAGTAAAGCTTCAACGAAAATAAATCGAAAGGCCGTTTGAGCTGCTATCTTCTCAAACGGCCTTTTTAGTCCCAACGATTGGAGAGCATCATCGAAGCCGCTCAGTACTTCCTAATAGCTATAAACCTAGCATCTCGTACCAAGGAAAAAGCTCAATACTCTTCCATCAACAGCGCTAATAGATATACGCCTATCGTGAACGTGTGATTGTTCGAATTTAACTATTGGTAGTTGTAACAAATGTAACCAGAATTTTTATCGGTTATCCATATTGCTGTTACACTGTAAGAGGAGCACATAAACATACAGATAACGCCAGAATGCAGTATAAGATTCAAGATTCCATTAAAATTTCTATCGACACATTGACCGTTGGCATGTTTGTAACGGCGATAGAACATACCGAACGCGTCAATTTAGCGCACGCGGGGCGAGTTTCCTCACAATCCGCCATCGATCAGCTTAAAAAAAGCGAAGTAAAGTTCGTTTGGGTGGACTCTAAACTGTCAGAAAAAAACTGCATTTTTAAACCAGTAAAACCAGAAGCTGAATCAACCGAAGAAGCAGCGCCCACACCTAAACCAGCAGCGATCTCTTCCAATGCACATAAAACGGCTAAAAAGCCAACCAGTCGACATGCAAACCAACAAAAAGCCAAAAAGCTCATCGCGGAAGCAAAAGGGTTAGCCAATCGGCTCATGTCCCACACCTTTGAAGGCAAAATCATCGAGCTTGACGAAATTGATGACTGGGCTGATAACATGATCGAATCGGTACTAATTGATTCCGATGCGTTGCGATGCGTATCGGCATTGAGGAAAAAAGACGCCTACCTATTAGAACACTCGGTCAATGTTGCCTGCTTATTGGTGACGTTTGGTAAACACTTGGGTTTAGACAAAAACACGCTCAAACAAATGGCCGTCGGTGGCATCATTCATGACATTGGCAAAACCAAAGTGAAAGATGAAGTGTTGCACAAACCCGCTAAATTAACCCCTGAAGAGTTTGAACATATGAAACTTCATCAGGTGTTTGCAGATAAGATGATTGTACACATTGAAGGTCTGAGTGATATCAGCCGAGACGTTTGTTTAATGCACCATGAAAAGCTGGATGGAAACGGCTATCCTCACGGCTTAAAAGGTGATGAGATACCTTTACATGCTCGAATGGTTTGCATTATTGATATTTATGACGCCTTAACCGCCGATCGTTGTTACAAAAAAGGCATGAGTTCGTCTGAAGCATTTAAGATCATACTGAAATTGACGCCATTCCACCTCGATCCTGATTTAGTGTATAAATTCATCAACTGCATCGGCGTCTACCCTGTCGGTTCTTTGGTGGAGCTTTCTGATGGCCGAGTCGGTATTGTGTGGACATCAAACCCAACTCAACCGCTCAAGCCAGAAGTAAAATGCTTTTATTCCAATAAATACAAACGCTTTTGCGATGTGGGCTTTATCGACCTAAAAAGCAGTAAATTGGTGATTGAAAAAGCGATATCCCCGTCTTCTCTCGATGTTGATACCGCGCCTTTTTACGATTAAGTTGGATTGGAGATTAAACGCTCATTCATGTGGTACTCACGTTTGCCATTGAATTCCAATCAATGATTCTCTGGGTTCTCTGAATTCTCTGTCCGAGACAAAAATATGACTCGCCTGCTATAGCCATCATAGTCAATAACAGGCTCTTTAATGTCGACGCTATAGTCGGCTTACTGCGTAATTTGAATTACACCTTTTTGGTCCAAGCAAACTTCTCAAAGACTTCATCAACTGGTGTACCAGCAATATGATTCACATAATTGCTGATCACTTTTTGAGATAGACCAAGAATGATTTCAAGTACTTGTTTCTGTTCGTATCCTGCGCTAAAAAATGCGTCTAGATCGTTCTCAGTTACATTTCCTCGCCTTCTAACCATGCTCAGTGTGAAGTCTCTAAGCGCCTGAAGTTTGGCCGTAGGCAAAGGTTCTTCATTTCTTAACGCTTCAATAAGCTCTGGATTAACATTCATAGAGTGTGCGATCCCTGTATGTGCTGGAACACAGTAGTGGCATTCATGCTCCACATTGATCGTTTGCCATACAACGGTTAGCTCCTCAGCATCAAACGACGTATTCATGAAATGCTGATGCAGTTGACTATAGGCTTGTAATGTTTCTGGTGACTCTGCCATGACAGACCATAATCCAGGAATTCTACCCATATTTTTGATCGCCCCTTCCAATACTGGCTTTGAACCTTGTGGCGCGGTCTCGAGTGTATGTTTTGTAAAATCTGTCATTGTTGTGTCCCTTTCGTTTATATGCTTTCGCCATTTATAAAACAACGTTATAAAAATAAGTATGCTCGTTGTCCGCTCAGTTTTTATGCGGTATGACGAAACTCTAAACCAATTAGAACGATCGTTCAACTAAATAATTGAACGATCGCTCAATTATTTACAACATTGGTTTTACTCATTGATTATTAATGAAATTTTGACTTTTAGTTTAACGAAGTAGACATTCTTCTTTACCTCAATTGAGATCAAACCTATAATTTGAACCATCGTTCAATTATTACTTTTCGTTCTCTCCTATGGCCAAGACCGCAAAATTTGATCGCCAAGACGTCGTAAACAAAGCGATGGATCTCTATTGGGAAAAAGGTTTTCACGCGACTTCTATGCGTAATTTGCAAGATGTGATTGATATGCGCCCTGGTAGCATTTACGCGGCTTTCGGCAGTAAAGACGAACTGTTTAAAGAAGCATTACGTCATTATAAACAGAATGGTTTAGCGCGATTAGCACACTGCCGAGAAGAGAGTGAAACCCCTATCGCAGCGCTTAAATTATTCATGCGTCAACTCATTCTTGATACGCTGAGCGGCTCACCAAGTAGCCTTTGCATGCTCGCCAAAACAGTGGCTGAACTGACAGATGAAAACAAAGAGCTGTTAGATGAAGCGAGAAAATCGGTCATTGAAATGGAAAAAGCGATAGAAAAGCTCATTATTGAAGCTCAAGAAATCGGTGAAGTTGACGCACAAAAAAGTACAGCCCAACTAGCACGTCATGTGCAAATTCAAATAACTGGGCTAAGGACCTACGCGAAAACCCATAACGGCCAGGCACCACTCAATGAGATGATTGAAGATGTGTTCAATCACTACCCTTTTTAACATTCTCGCTCATCCTGTTTAGATGTTTCCCGCTATTCAATCCCCCGTATAGCTGTTCCGGTTTTTTCTTGTGTTGAGAGAACGACGAATTTTGAAATACACCAATAAAACTTCATGAGAAAAGTGAGCTTAGTCGGTCCTACACTTCGTGATGAACGTTAGGTTATCAGGCTGACAATGCGCTGATTTTTATATGGAAATGATTTACTATAGTAATGTTCAGGCGCTAAAGCATTGACCTCTTGGATGGAGAAAATATGTCCCATAAAGTAGAAAAGCATCACTGCACCAAGTGCAGTGCGGATACCGATCATGTCGTTGTTCTGGTCAGAAAGCAGAGTGCATTTAAAGGCCAAAAAAACAGCAAAATTAAAGAATTTTTCGCCGGTTTTATTAAAGGCAGTGCTCTCGGTGCATTTGTGGCTTCTATGGATGAATTTGAACGTCATCTTGTTTGTAAAAGCTGCGGTGAAAAGAGGGTTGAAGATTAATGCAGTACTGGCGAAATCATGTGAGTGCTAGTCTTTTACGAGTACTCGTCTTTTAAGAGTACTCGTCTTGTAAGAATGATAAACGGTAGGTTTAAGTAACCATCTCATACCAACAAAATCATAGTCAGAATGCACTACCGGCTTTACTGATTAGGTAGGCTCTTGGGAAATTTGAGGTATAAACATATGAAATTGAACTTTAATCTAGAAGATGCCAGCCAGATTTTTGTTGGCGCATTCGCGCTTGCTGTCCCGATTTCTTTTTCCGAAGAAGCGTGGCGACTAGGTGAAATCCTACCTTTCAAAAACTTACTGATGCTCTTTTCATTGTCGGTAATATTTTTAGCCTTATATACTTATGAAAGCGTATTTCAGCGAGATATCAAGAAAAGAAAAATCGTCTTTCTTTTTCGTATTGTGACCGCCTATGTCATGGCGG
>NZ_JBNGCJ010000639.1:0-1595 GCF_049974785.1 Vibrio genomosp. F10 str. 9ZD137 | reverse complement strand
AGGCCGTACACGACTGAGCGCCGCATCCACAACAGCAATGTAAGGCTCCTTCCCTGTTTGCATTTCTATCTCGATTTGATCCAGCAATACAATCCCGTTTTTTAATAGCATACCCGACAGACTCAAGAACCCAAGCAGAGCCATGAAACCAAAAGGCGTATTCAAGGCAAGCAATCCCGTTGTTACCCCTATGATCGCTAACGGTACGGTAAGCCAAACAATCAGCGGCTCTTTCACTGAGTTAAACAGGAAGACCGTGATAAGGAACATAAACAAGTAGCCCAATGGCATTGTGGTAAATAATGACTCTTGCGCATCACGAGAAGATTCATACTCCCCTCCCCACTCTAGAAAATACCCTGAAGGCATATCTATCGCTTCGATTTGTGGCATTAATCTTTTTTGTAACGTAGACGCCGTTTCCTCACCTAGGATGTCCGGATCTGCCATGATGGTAAGCACTCGTTTTCGGTCTTTGCGAACGATAATAGGGTCTTCCCAACGCAGCTCGTACCCAAGTGTGATTTGTTGTAAAGGAATGTACTCGCTGAGTACAGGGCTCCACATTTTCATGCCTTCAATATTACGAATATCAACTCGTTCATCTTCCGGTAATCGGGTCACGATGGGCATTAGCGTTGTGCCATCTCGATAGACTCCAACAGATTTACCTGAAAACGACATAGACAAGAAATCGTCAACATCCGACTTTGTGATACCGTAACGTCGAGCTTGGCTTTCGTTAAATTGAGGCTCTAGGACTTTTGTTCGCTCACGCCAATCATGACGTACATTGGTCGCATTTGGATCCGCTGAGATAATCTCTGAAACCTGCGCCGCCAGCCCTCTTAGAACAGTCGGATCTGACCCCACAATTCTCGCTTCAATTTTCGCACCGCCACCAGGACCAAGTTCTATCTGCTTAAGCTTATAATTGATTTCTGGGAAATCCGACTCTACATACTGACGGAACGCTTCCATGAGGTTGTGCAAGGCTTGATAATCATCCACCCGAGTGGTGATTTCTCCATAACCTGCATAACTTTTCTCTGGTGCATAAGTCAGCATGAAACGCTGTAAACCTTTACCCGCTGTCGTCGTGACATGTTCAACATGATCTTGCTCTGATAACCAAGACTCTAAAACCTTGAGTTTGGTATTGGTGGCGCGTATATCTGTACCTTCAGGTAACCAGATATCAGCTTGAAACATCGGAGTAGTTGATGAAGGGAAGAAGGATTGCTTCACCATGGTGAAACCATAAAGACTCACACCGAGACCAACAACCAATACGATCACAGTTAACCAAGCGCGATTCATACAAAACTCGAGGAAGTTTTTGTATGCGACAAACACAACCCCATTGTATGGATCACTGGCCTCATCGCCCTCTGGTAGTTTTTGTCCTTTGAAAAACATATCAGCAAAGAATGGCGTCAGTGAAATAGCGGTAAACCAACTGAGCATTAACGAAATCAATAACACGGTAAACAAAGTGCCACAATATTCGCCCGTGGCATCTTCAGAGAGCCCAATCGGCGCAAAGGCCGTCACCGCGATAATAGTAGCACCGAGTAGTGGCCATTTCGTCTGTG
>NZ_JBNGCJ010000638.1:0-3021 GCF_049974785.1 Vibrio genomosp. F10 str. 9ZD137 | reverse complement strand
CGCTTGCATGACAAAGCTGAGTGCTTTTTCATCGGTCACTCTAATTCCCTTGTGATAAGGGGTTTCTATATTATTTGAAGTGAGAATTTGGTTGATTTGTGGGCGGGCACCGTGAACTAACACAATTCTAACACCCAGACTATGAAGTAATGATAAATCACTAATAATATTAGTGAAATTTTTGTCAGCGACAGCTTCTCCTCCCAGCATGATGACCATGGTTTTACCACGGTGAGCATTGACGTAAGGGGCTGATTGTCTAAATCCTTTAACTAAGGCTGTGCTACGAATTTTCAATTCATTAGTCTCTATTGAATTAATATGTGATTATACTGCCTTTTTATTCATTGGTTAACAAGGTTTTTGTACTTGTACTGTAAACAAACAATAGAGGGTTTGTAGATGACTGAAGCTGCGAACGGGCTTTATTGCCATCAGGTGAAGTTAGATGTGGTACGAGCAGTATATAATGGTTAAAGTTAAGCTAAGTGAATAGGTCAAGTTTAAAAAGATGGCTCCACAAAAAATAACAAAAACAGTCAAAAAAAAGAAAGAGCTCATTGTTTTTTCAGTATTACTTCTTGTGTCTATGGTGGCAGTGCTTACTTATTCCAGTTTATTTAAGCAGGTGCGTCTTTCTTTAGTTGATCAACAATCCATACACGGCGTGTGGGTTGAGCAACATGTCGCGGACTACGCGACAAACAATGTCCACATCGGTCCTGATGGTGTTTCGGTGGCTGGAAGAATTGTGGCGACACGGTATGAGTTTGATGGATCCACACTCGAATATCTAGTCGGAGAGACTTTGTATCAATATCGGATGCTCGATGAACTTAATACGAAGATGATTCAAATATCTGATAATCACTACAATCCCACTTATTACTTGGTTGAGAAATACAGTGACCGAGTTCGCTGATAGCCCAAGCTGAAAATTGACGTTAATCTCATTCTAAAATGCGCTACTGACGAGAATCATTACGATCTTGATCAGTATTTATTTTCTATTACGATTAGGTAATTGAGTTCTTATTAAGAGTTTGTCATTCTCTTGATACTGAAATTAAGGAATTATCCCTGTGTTCAAAAAAATGCTCCCTTTAACAGCCATGACACTACTTTTTGGCTGTGCGCAAAACACCGATCTTGCTCAGCAGTATTCTGGTACCGAATTTTCTTCCACATTAAACCAAGTGGACTTTATTGAATCCAATACGCCACGTGATTTCACAAAATTTGCCAAGCAGGCGCAAGCGGTGATCGATAATTCCCCCTCAATGGCACAGACCTTTGAACCTCTCTATGAAAAACTCAACGAATGGGCTTTACAAAGTGGCGACCCTAGTGCATTGGCCAGTTTTGGTGTTGAGTTGGCGCAACTCGGTGGCGGTGATGATAAAGGCAATGTTTTATTCACCGGGTACTTTTCACCGGTTATGGAGTTAAGGCATGAAGCCGATGACCGGTTCAAGTATCCGGTTTACGCGTTACCAGAGTGTGAGAGTGAGTGCCCAACACGAGCACAAATATATAACGGAGCGCTCGAAGGGCTAGGGCTTGAGCTGGGTTATGCATCAAATCGTATCGATCCATTTATTATGGAAGTTCAAGGCAGTGGCTTTGTGCATTTTGAGGATGACGATACGCTGGAGTACTTTGCTTATGCTGGGAAAAACAATCGTGCTTATGTCAGTATTGGTCGGATTTTAATCGAGCAAGGCGAAGTTGCGCGCGAAAAAATGTCGTTAAAAGCGATTAAAGATTGGGTACTTGCCAATGACGACCAACGTGTTCAAGAATTACTGGAGCAAAACCCATCGTTCGTGTTTTTTGAGCCAAGAGACGCAGCCCCTGTAACGGGGTCGGCCGGTATTCCTTTGCAAGCAATGGCGTCTGTCGCGGGTGATCGTTCTATTTTTCCTATGGGGACGCCGATTCTAGCTGAGGTCCCTTTGCTCAATGCCGATGGTACCTGGAGCGGTGCGCACCAGCTAAGACTTCTGTTAGTGCTTGATACTGGTGGAGCGGTAAAAGAAAATCATCTTGATCTGTATCACGGCATGGGCCCTCGCGCAGGGACGGAAGCTGGGCATTACAAGCACTTTGGTCGCGTTTGGAAATTGGGCTTAGAAGGCACGGCAACACAAGCTCCTTGGGCGATGCCACCAGAAAAAATGGAATAGCGACACTGTCGAAAACCGCTAGACATTTTAAAATAGAGTGCGTATAAATCGCACTCTTTCTTTTTGTCACCTCGTTAATGTGGATGTTTGATATGCGTGAACTCAACACACCAGCTTCGGAAAATTACGATCAGCGTTTTGGCGGGACTCGCCGCTTATACGGTCATAGTGAGGTTGAGATTCTTCGTGCTTCTCATGTGTGTGTCATTGGTATTGGTGGTGTCGGTTCATGGGCAGTGGAAGCGCTGGTTCGTACTGGTATTGGAGAGCTCACCCTCATTGATATGGATGATGTTTGCGTAACCAATATCAATCGTCAAATACATGCGTTAAATGGCACTGTGGGACAAAGCAAGATTGAAGTCATGGCAGAGCGGGTCAAACTGATTAACCCTGAATGTAAGGTTAATCTTATTGACGACTTTATTGGCCCTGATAATCAGCATGAATATTTAACGAAAGACTACGATTATGTCCTAGATGCCATTGACAGTTTAAAAGCGAAGGCGTCTTTATTGTCGTATTGCCGAAGTAATAAAATTAAAGTGATTACGATTGGTGGTGCGGGTGGTCAAATGGATCCAACTCAAATCAAAGTTGCGGATCTCACGAAAACCATTCAAGATCCGTTGGCGAAGAAATTAAAAGACACCCTACGACGTTTGCATAACTTTCCTAAGAATCCCCAGCGTAAGTTTGGTATTGAGTGTGTCTTTTCTACGGAACAATTGAAGTACCCACAAGCGGACGGTTCAGTGTGTGCGGCTAAATCGACAGCGGAAGGGCCAAAACGTATGGATTGTGCGACCGGTTTCGGCGCAGCGACCGTGGTGAC
>NZ_JBNGCJ010000637.1:0-1226 GCF_049974785.1 Vibrio genomosp. F10 str. 9ZD137 | reverse complement strand
ACCCGATGTGCTTAAAGTGATCGACCAAGGGGCCGATGACACTACCAATGCAGTATCGATCAGACAGTTTTTTGAAAAAGTTGCTGCGGTAGAAACAACGGAACGTACTTCGGATGCGACCTTAATTCAAACTCGCCACCGTATTCCTGAAAAGCCATTAACAGATGGGCAGATTCTTATTTATCAGGTGCCTATTCCTGAGCCGTTGCGTTTTATTGAACCGAGAGAAACGGAAACGAGGAAAATGCACGAGCTTGAAGAGTATGGCGTCATGCATGTGAAATTGTATGAAGATATTGCACGTTACGGTCATATTTCTACATCGTACGCTTACCCAGTTCATGTTAATGGACGATACATCATGGACCCATCACCGATACCAAAATTTGATAATCCGAAAATGCATCAAATGCCAGCACTGCAATTATTTGGAGCAGGCCGAGAGAAGCGGATCTATGCCATTCCACCTTATACCGATGTAAAAAGCCTCGACTTTGATGACCACCCATTTGAAGTACAGCAATGGGACGAGCCTTGTTGTATTTGTGGTTCAACAGAGAGCTTTTTAGACGAAGTCGTGACAGACGATAAAGGGGGCCGGATATTTGTCTGCTCAGACACGGATTATTGCCATGAACACGCAGCATCACAATCACTCCAATCATTAGCGTCAACATCAAACAGTAGCTCGAGCTCTAGTTCGGACTCTATTTCGGACTCTATGGTGAAACCAGTATCTGGAGCTGTATCCAACGTAATGTCAAGCCCAAAAGATGAGGTCACATCGTGTCAGTAACTGAATTAAGCAAACTCACTCGATGCGGTGAACCGAATCGACTAAATACTACCAATCAATTGAGTCAACCCAGTCAATTTAATGAAAAAGGGACGCTCGCTGATATAGAAAGCAAAGGCCTTGATCTAGAAAAAAAAGACGCTGTAGAGACTCATCAACCATTGTTAGAGGTTCAGGGGCTATCGAAACTGTATCAGCCTGGTAAAGGGTGTCAGGATATCGACTTCAAACTCTGGCCTGGTGAAGTACTGGGGATTGTAGGCGAATCAGGCTCTGGAAAGAGTACCTTATTGCGTGTGTTGTCGGGGAGAGAAATACCCGATAGCGGCGTGGTTCACTATCAGCTACTGCATGGTGAGCGAGCGAGCCTTTATGGGCTAACAGAAAGTGAACGCAGACGGTTATTGCGCACTGAATGGGGCGTGGTTCA
>NZ_JBNGCJ010000636.1:0-4632 GCF_049974785.1 Vibrio genomosp. F10 str. 9ZD137 | reverse complement strand
TCGTCGGCAAACTGTTCGACATATTGATAGCGCTCGCCGATGTTTAAGTGGGTGGCTTTATCTATGATTAACCTAAGTTCATTCTTTTGATTCGTTTCATTCTGATCATCAACACCACTGAGTAACTCTTTTATGATCACGCCCAAGGAATAAATATCTGCTGAATTGGTGAGATAGTCTCCTTCTTTTTGTTCGGGGGCGGCATAACGATGACTAAGAGCCAGGATTGACGATTCTTCTGAATCTTGCTCGTCCCGTTGAATCATATTGAAATCAATCACTTTTGGCGTACCACATGCTTCGACTAGTATGTTTTCGGGCTTGAGATCGGCATGCAGCGTTTGATGTTTATGAGCGTGACTGATTGCAGAACAGACCTTAAGAAACAGCTCTAGGCGTTGTTTTTTACTATAACGCGTATGCGCCAAAAACTCGTTGAGCTTTCTTCCTTCAATCCGTTCCATGACCAGGTAGTTGATGCCCTGATAACTGCCGCCATCGATCACTTTAACAATGTTGGGATGATTGAGGCGAGCCAACATTTTGGCTTCGTTAAACATGGTAGAGCGGTCCAGTAGCTTGTGCAGAGAACGTCGAAAAAACTTAATCACGACGGACTGATCAAAGGTTTTGTTTTTGCGTTCAGCGAGATAGACAACACTCATTCCACCTTCATCTAGTTGTTCACCAACTTTGAATTTGTCGACGGTATGACCTGAGAGGTTAGGCACAGAATCGGCGCATTGGACAAGTTGATCATCAATGATGGCGGTCAAATGTAATTCATCGGACGAGTGAGCCTGAATGAGAGGTTGTATCTTCAGATAGTCGGCAAGATTGGAAGATTGCAGCTTATGTAACCAAGCGTCTTTGTCATCAACATCCAAATAATCGTAAAACAGAGAGGTCGCATTTTCACTAGAACTCATGTCGAGTCCACAAAACGTGAATTAAATTTACGGTTTTTTTCATAACATTCGTTCCTTGAATGAATGTTTAGCCATTCATTATGATGGCGCTGATTTTACAGAAGATTCTCTCTTTAAATCAAGCAGAGAAACACGCTTACTAGGAATGAAATCGATGAAAAAAACGAATCTATTGTGGGCCATGATGGCGACTCTTACACTGAGTGCATGTGGTAGTGATGATAACGAAAACGTAGCTGCTCCAAGTGCCAGCGGTTCAGGAAATGAAGTCTATAAAGCGATAGACGGTTACCTAATTGGGGCTGATGTGTATGTAGACAGGAACAAAAACCGTGTGGCTGATGGGAATGAGCTACTCCCTGCAAAAACTGATGAGAATGGAGAGTTTGTCCTTGATGAAGCAGATAAACAATACCCTGTCATTATCAGAGCCGTGGCTGGACAAACGTATGATTCCGATAAAGCAGGGCGCTTAAAGAGCAGTTTTGAATTCATAGCGGACAGCCGCATTAACCTAGTCACCCCATTTTCGACGATTGCGAGTAATGAAAATCTATCTTTAGAGGAGATTGCTAGCCAGGTTAACCTCCCTGTTGAGGTGATTGAAGGTGACTATGTATCGCAGAAAGTTTCATCAGGCAATAGTGATGTGGCGTCGCAAGCACACGCATTGGCAAGAGCGCTAACACAAGTCATTGGCAGTGATGATGTTCCGCAATCTGAGTTTATGGATGTAGCGCGTAGCATCAAAAGTGAAATCGACAGTGATGTGAATACAGGAAAGAACTTAGACAAACTCTTGTATAAGGTAGGCAGTGGTGGGGTTATTTCTACGGTTGATATGCCTAAAACGCTAAAAGCACATTTCCTAGAGGGCACCTTTTATTACGTTCATACCAACCAGTATGAGTTTAATGATGAAGGTATTTTCGAGCTGGATTTCGCAGAAACTGAACAAACTGTGATCAACGGTAGTGGTCGAACGTTCACTTGGCCGATTCAATATTTTGCCAAGGGATTTAAAGTTGGGACGGATAGTTTGGATGAGGTGATTTATGTCAGTGAGGATATTACGATATTAATGACGGGTTTCGGTGAGCTTGGATTTATGACCAAAACCGATGTTAAAACCGGTTATGTTAATGCTTACCAAGACGTTACTGCCAGTGACTATCAAGGGAAAACTTTCTACCATTTTTGGGATGATTCAACCACTGGCACGCCGAATCCTTCTTTTGTTAAGCTGAGTTTTGCGGAGCAAGGTAACCGTCTCGAGTTGACTGAAAATGGCCAAACTCGCGCTTTAGATTGGCTCATTCAAGGGAATGATTTGGTCATACAGGGTGCTCAAGATGGTGGAGATTGGGAAATCTCTCGAACTACTATCGCCAGTGAAGATTTCATTATCTTTAATGAAGGGCGTCACGGCACGCTTAACGTCCCTTACTTTATGACTGAAAATGAAGCACTAGCAGAAGCCATTTTTGCCGAATGGACGAAATAATCTAAGATCGACGCTAAAACATGGGCGTTAATATAAAAGGTCAGTAGCAGACGTTACTGACCTATTCCCCACCATTGTTGCTTTACGGTTTGTCGATTAACCAAAGACTGATCTAATCCAAACCCAGTGACCTGTTGTCCTTCACTAAGAACATGACAACCAAACAGTTTGTCCCAAATCGCTAACGCTGAACCAAAGTTCTTATCATAATGCTTTGGCTGAACACTGTGATGTATTTGATGCTGGGCGGGGCTAATAAAAAGGTGTTCAAGTTTTGAAAACCCAAGCCAAACAGGACTGTGTCTTAAATTACTGGCGCAAAGATTAAAGGCAAAGATAAATACATTGACGCCTATGATTTGGCTAACGGCAAGAGAGTTCTGAAAAGCATACAAAAATAAACCAGTAACGCTGGCACCAACGATAAGACTTCGAGCGGCATTAATGCACATTTCGACAGGGTGGATACGGTACAAGGTTAGCGGGGTCATATTGGTTGCACTGTGGTGAACCGCGTGAAATCGCCATAAAAATGGGAGCTTATGGAAAGAGAAGTGGACAAGGAATTTAAAAAAATCTTGGACTAAAAATAAGGAAAAAGAAAACAGTAACATTAACAGCGCCTGATCAATTTTCCAAAAATTGCCATGACCGAAAGCCTGCACCAACCATTGATTGACCGAGAGAGCGTAGCTGACCTGAAGTGCCATTAAGGGCAAAACAAGTAACTTGAAAAGCCATTGGTTGATGAACAGCCAAATGACGTCTACGGCACTTGATGCGTTAAACCATAATTTTAGCTTGAACAATTGTGTTCCTGAGATCCAGTATGCGATCAGGAAACTGATTAATAGATATAGCCAATAAGTTCGCTTTTCAGCAGACACTAGAAATGTCAACGGTGACAATAACGTCTCATGCCAATCCACGGTCTCTTCCTAACATCACTTTTTTCAATCTATCGACTCCCACGTAACGGTCTTCAATCTAAATAGCTTCAACTTAACTATTTTTAACTGATTAACTATTCTCAACGGATTAGCTATTTTCCATTTATGCATACCAATACACATTCCCTTCGTATTTGCCGTAATCCATACGCCATAACGTATTGTTAACTCGAGCGTTAAGGATAGTAACAAAATGTTTGCAATTGTAAATGCAAATCACTATCATTATTTAAATGATAACCATTATCAATAATTTATTCTCTAACGTAACTTCAATCAATATCAGGAAGATAGTTTAATGTTTACAAAAAAATCTATGTCGGCTGCGGTTTTATCAATGACCGCTATCGTCGGGTGCACGAACGAGACTGAAACCAAGCAAGTAAGTCCTGTGACAGAGCAAGATGTAAAAGCAAACTACATCAGCATGGCACATGCGGCTTATGCGGATTCACTGACGACGGCGCTGACATTACAACAATCTATCGAAGCACTGCTAGCGAAACCGACAGAGCAAAATTTAGAGAATGCCAAAGCCGCTTATAAGCTGGCGCGAGTGCCTTATCAGCAGTCTGAAATTATGCGTTGGGATACCGATATTACGCTTGAAGCAGGATTAGACAAAGACGGTGGATTGGTCAGTGTTGATGAGTGGGAAGGGCAAGTCAATGCGTGGCCACTCGATGAACAAGCGATTGATTATGTTCAAGGCAACGCGAATGCTGGCATCATCAACCAAGTAAATGGTCCAGAAATTACAGCACAATACCTGATTGATCAAAATGGTGTTGGTGGCGAAGCCAATGTGACCACGGGTTATCATGCCATTGAGTTCCTTTTATGGGGCCAGGATTTAAACGGTACTAACCCAGGGGCTGGCGAACGCAGTGTTAATGATTTCCAAACAGACGCGAGCGGTCAATGCAGTGCATCTAATTGTGACCGTCGTCGTCAATACCTTAGTGTTGCAACTCAACTTGTCGTTGACGATCTGAAAGCGATGACAGCCGAATGGACAGAAAAAGCGGTGATGACAGAAGGGACACTGGCGAATAACTTCAATAACTCAGAAGATGGGATCCGTTACATCTTGTTCGCTATGAAAGCGATGGCGACTGACGAACTGGCTTCTGCGCGCATGAACGAAGGTCTAGAAGGTGTCGATCCGGAACAAGAGCATGATTGCTTTAGTGACTTAAGTCATGTTGCTATTTATTACAACCACCAAAGTGTACGTAACGCTTTTTAC
>NZ_JBNGCJ010000635.1:0-1907 GCF_049974785.1 Vibrio genomosp. F10 str. 9ZD137 | reverse complement strand
CCAAACTGCTCCATCCCGCGTCCGACTTGCTGTGCATTATACGCTCAACAAGGTGATTTACAAGTTTGTAAATATGGTGCCGAGAGAGGGACTTGAACCCTCACACCCTAAGGCACTAGCACCTCATGCTAGCGTGTCTACCAATTTCACCATCTCGGCAGCTAAATCATTGAATTAGCTTATTGAGGAATCTCGTCGCCACTTTCGGCTGGGATTTCACTCACTACATCTTCAGCTTGTTGGATTACTTGACCTTGAGTTGGGTCAATCCATTGTGACTCAGTCTTACTTGTAGACATGTTGCCAAGCACTAAGCTAAGGATGAAAAATACTGTTGCAAAAATTGCAGTCATTCGGGTTAGGAAATTTCCTGAGCCACCAGCACCAAAAACAGTGTTTGAAGCGCCAGCACCGAATGAGGCTCCCATATCTGCGCCTTTACCTTGCTGAATCAACACAAGGCCAATTACACCGAGCGCTGCCAACAGGTAAGTCACAAGTAGAACTGAAAACATGATGTCCACCTATGTTCCAAATTGTTGAGCCAGCGCCGTTTAAAAACTTGCTAAAGCAATACTTTTAAAACAAGGCTAGCGACCTCCTAACTGAAGGCCGAGCAATACTAGCGAAAGCCGCGAGCGCTGACAAGAAGATTTTAAGAAAAACACCCTTAAGATGCACCAAGCGGTCAAAAAAAGGGCAAATAACGAGTTTGTAGTGTGTGAGCATTGAGAATTGGCGGTAACGTCACCTCAACACTCACTCCACTGGCTAACAGTTTTCTTTAACGGCTGCGGCAATTTTAGATGCAGAGGCTTGAACAAGATCGGCATCTTCACCTTCAACCATGACTCGCAATAATGGCTCTGTACCAGATTTACGCAGTAATACGCGCCCCTTAGCACCCAGTTGCGATTCGACTTCGGTTACCGCTTGTTTGACGGCTTCGGCTTCAAGTGGATTAGAATCACCGCTAAAGCGCACATTCTCAAGAACCTGTGGGTATAACGTCATGCCTTGCGATAGCTCATTCAGCGACATTTCACTTCCCACAATGGAGGCAATCACTTGAAGCGCAGCAACAATAGCATCACCCGTCGTGACTTTATCAAGTAGGATGACGTGTCCTGAGTTTTCTGCACCAATCTTCCAATCACGCTCTAGAAGCTTCTCCATCACGTATCTGTCACCAACAGATGCTCGTACAAATGGAATGCCTAGCTGTTTAAGGCCATTTTCCATGCCTAGATTGGTCATCAAAGTACCGACAACACCGCCTTTTAATTCACCACGACGCAGGGCATCACGAGCAATAATGTAAGCGATTTGGTCACCATCGACTTTATTGCCAAATTCATCAACCATGATGATGCGGTCGCCATCACCATCAAACGCTACGCCTAAGTGCGCCTTCTCTTCTACTACGCGCTTTTGTAACGCTCGAACATCGGTCGCACCGACTTCATGATTGATGTTGGTTCCATTAGGCTCTACACCAATCGTCACTATTTCCGCGCCCAACTCTGTAAAGACACTCGGAGCAATATGATAAGTTGCCCCATGCGCACAGTCGATCACGACTTTGAGTCCAGATAGGCTCAGTTCACTTGGGAACGTACTTTTACAAAACTCTATGTATCGTCCGGCGGCATCGTTAAGTCGCATCGCTTTACCAAGAAGAGCTGAGTCAACACATTCAATGTCTTTATCCATCTCAGCTTCAATCGCCAACTCAATGTCATCGGGCAGTTTTGTGCCTTCTGATGAAAAGAATTTGATGCCATTATCGTAATATGGATTGTGTGATGCCGAGATAACGATCCCTGCTTCAGCACGAAATGTTTGGGTTAGATATGCGACAGCAGGAGTTGGCATCGGCCCTGTTAAAGTAGCCTTAAGACCGGCTG
>NZ_JBNGCJ010000634.1:0-7759 GCF_049974785.1 Vibrio genomosp. F10 str. 9ZD137 | reverse complement strand
CGAAAGATCAACACGCCCTAGTAAGTATGGTATTGTGCGTTTTCTCCACCCCATTTTTCACAGCGTTCAGCTTCAACTAGTCACAAGTACTGTAATAAAATCGAAGTTACCACCGGCTATTTACTTAAAGCCATAATCAATATTAGGAACCTCAGATGGACGCTAAAGAGCACGAGTTCTTTAATTTACTCAATGATATGATGTTGCTGACATTCACAAGCTTGAACTCTTGGGAGAAAACCTTCATTTCAGATATGCACCATAGAGCAATGACCAGGCAGTTAATTTCACCCAAACAAAAAATGTCAATATTGAGCATTTCAGAAAAAGCGAGCAAAAGACGTAAGCCTTCCTCTAGAAAAACCAACAAGCAGTGACGCTGTAACACCCGACTTATTCAATGCATCAGCATGCATCGCACATTACATCACCAGATCGAGTCCGATGGATGAATGATGAATGTCCTAATACGCATTCCTTTAAAGTACTTTTATTCGCGATACCAATGGCTATCTTAAGCCTCTTAATGCCTTAATATCGTTCTAATGGGACTTTATTGACAAAATCCCCCTTATTTACTGATCGTGACTTAGCTCTCAGAACTGTTCTTTCCCTAATAACTCTGTATAATTCGCCGCCTATTCATTCTTACTTTCGTTTTAGCTGAATTGGCGTCTACTACATGTGATTAGCCAGTCCCTACACCTAGGAATATTTCTTTGATATCTACTGCTAACATCACTATGCAATTTGGCGCCGAGCCATTATTTGAAAACATTTCGGCTAAATTTGGTAACGGTAACCGTTACGGCCTAATTGGAGCCAATGGATGTGGTAAATCAACGTTCATGAAAATCCTAAGTGGCGCACAAGCACCTAGTTCAGGTAACGTTTCGATCACACCAGGGCTAAAACTTGGTGTTCTTAGCCAAGACCAATTTGCCTTTGAAGAACACAACGTGATTGATGTTGTTATCATGGGCGACCGAAAGTTGTGGGAAATCAAACAGGAACGTGACCGTATCTATTCGCTGCCAGAAATGAGCGAAGAAGATGGCATGAAAGTCGCTGAACTTGAAAGTGAGTTTGCTGAAATGGACGGCTACACCGCTGAAAGTCGTGCTGGTGATATTTTAATTCAAGCCGGTATTGAAGAAGAGTTCCATTTCGGCCTCATGCAGCAAGTCGCTCCCGGTTGGAAACTTCGTGTGTTATTGGCTCAAGCACTGTTCGCGAATCCAGATATCTTGTTGCTCGATGAACCGACCAATAACTTGGACATCAACACCATTAACTGGCTTGCGGAAGAACTGAATCAGCGTAAATGTACCATGATCATCATCTCGCACGATCGTCACTTCTTAAATTCAGTGTGCACTCACATGGCCGATATCGACTATGGTGAGCTTCGTATCTACCCAGGTAACTACGAGTACTTCTTAGAAGCGTCTGGGCTTATTCGCGAACAGTTGCTCTCAAGCAATGCTAAAAAAGCCGCGGAAATCAGTGAACTGCAAGATTTTGTAAACCGTTTTGGCGCAAATGCTTCTAAAGCGAAACAAGCCAGCTCTCGCGCTAAAAAGATGGACAAGATCAAACTTGATGAAGTGAAATCATCAAGCCGTATCAGCCCGTCTATTGATTTTGGTGAAGGTAAAAAACTGCACCGTCTTGCGCTTGAGCTGCAGGATTTGGGGCATGCCTTTGATGACGAGTTGTTGTTTGAAAAAGGCAACCTGCTGTTAGAGGCAGGAACTCGCTTAGCGGTCATTGGTGAAAATGGCGTTGGTAAAACGACCTTACTGCGTTGTCTAGTTAATGAGTTAGAACAAACTCAAGGCGTTGTTAAATGGTCAGAAAATGCGTCTATTGGCTACTGCCCACAAGACAGCACTGCAGACTTTGATAATGATCTCTCTATTTTTGATTGGATCTCACAGTGGCGTACGACTAAACATGATGACTTAATGGTACGTGGAATCTTGGGCCGATTACTGTTCACCGCTGACGATGCGAATAAAAAAGCGAAAAACTGCTCTGGTGGTGAAAAGAACCGTTTGTTGTTTGGTAAGTTGATGATGCAAGACATCAACGTTCTCGTTATGGATGAGCCAACCAACCACATGGATATGGAAGCTATTGAAGCATTGAACAATGCCCTTAAAGGCTATCAAGGAACGCTAATTTTCGTTAGCCACGACCGTGAATTCGTCTCTTCTTTGGCTACATCAATTATCGATGTGAAAGATAAAAAACTGGTGAACTTCCAAGGCACCTATAACGAATACCTAGCGCATCAGAAAAAAGAACTGGCGGCTGCGGTATAAAAAATCATTGCGCTCCAGCCTTGTGCTGGAGCGCAATTCGATCTTACTGTCGATGAGTCTAACTTCTCAATATCGGTCTTCTGCCTTCTGCCTTCTGCCAATCATTCTATACCCTCCTGTCGCGCTTAATTGCGAATCGTTTTTCTTAAGCAAACCGAAACATACTTTTGCAATCTCCAAGCAAGCTTCTTATTCTTCGGGCTTTTGGGGCAAGAATCAGTGCAGCGATACCAAACGAAATTGCCGTCGTATTCTGATGTAAGCCTCTATGGTAATCTGCATACCCTTCCATTAAGCGCGCTCTGGCACTTTTTAATGTAGAGGGTGACAAATTCCATCGATCACTCTCCTTCTCATATCGTTGCAAAATCGACTCTATCGACTGTAAGTTCTTTAACCGAAAGCGATAAGATTGAGTCGCCGAACTCTGGCGCATTAAATAGCCTGATTGAACTGAATTGAGTACCCCAACGCCATGACTTTCGCATATCCTCAGCCACAACTCCCAGTCTTCCCCATACCGAATATTGGTATCAAACAGGTCTACCTTCGACAACACATTGGCTCTGAGCATAACCGTTGAAGTACCAATAACGTTGTTTTTAATGACCAGAGCCAAGGGGTTTTCTACTGCAAAAGACTCTTGAGTACAGTTTTGGAACTGCTCCCAATAAGTAAAGCTGTCGATGATCACCTGATAGCGCTCGGTGAAGTGATCGTAGTTGGTAAAGCTCAATGCCAAGTCGGGATTGTTCTTATGGAGTTTCAGCTGCAACGACAATTTTTCTGGATACCAAAAATCATCGGCATCCAAAAACGCGATGAATTCACCACTCGATCTTTGTATTCCTAGATTACGTGCTTTAGAGGCTCCTACCCCATGTGCGGTCATAATTATTATCCGCGGATCAGTCAATGTCGTTAAATAGTGTGCGGTGTCGTCACTGCTGTTATCGTTGATGATCAATAATTCAATATCTCGATGAGTCTGATCAAGCACGCTGCTAATCGCTTTTGGCAAATAATCCCGGCAGTTATAAGTTGGAATAATCACTGATACTTTAGCCATAACCCATTCTCTTCATGAAGTTAACTCTGTACGAGTATGACAATCACAATGCATGACTCTAGTTCAGTCGTTAAAAATGCACCGTTCTTGCAGTACAGCTTCTGATGCATAGTTCAAGCCAAAACTTAAACGATTGAATTATGGGGAATTATCAATCTTTTATCTAAATGGAAAATTGAAAACAGCAATATAGCCTCTGTAACTTCATATTGATTTTCATTTTGAGAATGATCTCGCCATATTGACGCCTTTCTGATTTTTTCCAATTTAACCATATGATTATATGAGTTAAATTAGTTGGCGCGTCATTTGCTATCTTATTTATGCACCGTTTAACGTGTTGAAATGTTTATAGGGCTTAATTATGAAAAAAGTGGCGTTCGTTACTCCGACGTATCCCGTACTCAGTGAAACCTTTATTCAAACTGAAATAGACGCCATCAAACAATGTGGGCATCACGTTTGCGTTTTAACCTTTGAAATAGAACAAAGCCAACAAACGTTTGACTACAGCGTCATAAAGATCGGCACAAAAGTCAAAGCAGGCCTATGCAAAAAGTTTTATTTTCCTGGTCTATTAGACGCCATCAAATTTGTTCAGCAGCAAAAGAGCATGCCGAGGCGGTCGCTTTTCAATTACGGCGTCAAGCTCGCTCTTCAACTTGCCGATCTGAACGTTGAGCACGTTCATGCTCACTTTTGTCAACATACTGCAGCTCATGCCATCGTGGCAGCTAAATTACTCAATATCACCTGTTCCTTTGTTGCTCATGGACACGATGTTTATGAGTCGGCTTACGACATTGAGCAAAAAATACAGGCCAGTGACTTCGTTGTCGCTGTCTGTAAAAGCATGCACGATGACTTTGTTAGTATGATGAGTGACAAAATCGCACACAACAAATCATCCGAGAACCAATCACCAGAAAATAAAACAGCAAGCGCTAAGATTAAGCTCTTACACTGTGGAGTAAAAACCGATCAGTTCGTTCTGGAAACAAAGACAAGAACCACACAACTGAGGCTAGTTTTTCTAGGTCGGTTAGTTGAACAAAAAGGCATTCATCACCTCATCGAGGCACTGGCACCTATCGCTAAACCACTGAGTATTCGCTTGGATATTGTCGGTACTGGAGAAATGCTCCATGAGTTAGAAAAACAGGTAAAACAGCAAGGGTTATTAGAAGACGTGCATTTTTTAGGGGCCAAACCGCACGAATGGGTAAAACAGAATTTGGCCAAGTACGATTGTTTGGTGGCTCCGTTTTGTTTCTCACAGACAGGTTGTGTTGATACGGGGCCATTAGTATTAAAAGAAGCAATGGCGGTTGGAACCCCGGTCATCACGACCAACATTATGGGATGCAAAGAAATTGTCGCCCCTGGAACGGGGTTCTTAGTCAGCGAAAAAAGCGTTGCTGAACTGAAACAGAGTATCATGCAATTTTCTCAATTCAGTATTCGAGAACGTACCCAAATGGGGCAACTAGCCCATAAACATGTTACTCAAAATTTTGATGCCTTTTTACAAGCAAAACAATTGTCTGGTTGGATTGAAGCGCCAGCAACAACATAGTTTTTCAATTATTACCCCCACTCTTTGCCCCCAAATTGGCTATCAATATCCTTTCTCAATACACCCATTCAGAGATCTGTGTTTTTCTATCCTAACGACAAAATCCTTTTGTTAGACAGAACCCCATTTTTATCCGTTAATGCGCCTCATAGTCGCACCCTAAACCTGCGATATATTGAGTGTGATGATCACGGAAGAACGTCACTAATACACATCAAATGATGCAGATAATTAATGTAAGTGCATCAAAACATGAGACTGATTTTGTGACCAATTATTCTAAGCTAGACAACATCCGCGCTGACTACAATGTCCAATATTGGAGTCAAGATTTCTTTGGCATTAATGACAGTGGTGAAGTGTTTGTCTCGCCTAGAAGTGACAAGCAACACTCAGTACCGTTGGTTTCTATTGCTAATGAACTTGAGAAAAAAGGCTTAAACCTGCCTGCACTAGTTCGCTTTCCGCAAATTATTCACCAGCGAGTGCACAACATTTGTGATGCGTTTAATCAAGCGATTGACGAGTATCAATACGACAATAACTACTTACTGGTTTACCCAATTAAAGTGAACCAACAAAAAGAAGTCGTTGATCAAATACTTTCAAGCCAAGCGCAATTAGAGACAAAGCAATTGGGGTTAGAAGCAGGCAGCAAACCCGAACTTCTCGCTGTGTTAGCGCTTGCACAGCAAGCGAGCTCTGTCATTGTCTGCAACGGCTACAAAGATCGTGAATACGTGCGTCTGGCTCTTATTGGCGAAAAACTGGGCCATAAGGTGTTCATTGTCTTAGAGAAATTGTCAGAGTTAGACATTGTACTTCGCGAAGCGAAAGATCTGGGCGTGAAACCACGACTCGGTTTGCGTATCCGCTTGGCATCTCAAGGCGCAGGAAAGTGGCAATCTAGCGGTGGTGAGAAGTCAAAATTTGGTTTGTCAGCATCGCAGGTGCTGACGGTTATCGAGCGCTTAAAACAAGGACAACAATTGGAAGCCATGCAATTGGTGCACTTCCACTTAGGTTCTCAAATGGCCAATATTCGTGACGTCCGAAATGGTGTTAATGAAGCAGCACGTTTTTATTGTGAACTGCGTGAGCTTGGTACTCCACTGGATTATTTTGATATTGGCGGTGGTTTAGCGGTGGATTATGACGGCACGCGCAGTCAGTCCTCTAATTCGATGAACTACAGCTTGGCAGAATACGCTCGCAATGTTGTCAGCACGATCAACGATGTTTGCCAAGACTACCAACAGCCAAAACCGGTGATCATTTCAGAATCTGGTCGCTCTTTGACTGCGCATCACGCGGTTTTGGTCACCAATGTGATTGGTACTGAGAGCTATGCGGTTGAGGCCATTGATGCTCCGAATGATGACGCTCCCGCGCTATTGCAAAACATGTGGCGCAACTGGCAGAACCTAACCGAACGCACTGATGCGCGAGCGTTAATAGAAATATACAACGATACCCAAAGCGACTTAGGTGAAGCACACACTTCATTTTCAACTGGAGTAATCAATCTGGAACAGCGCGCTTGGGTTGAACAACTGTCATTGCGTATTTACGCTGAACTGCGCGATTTGATGAGTAACAAAAATCGCTTCCATCGACCTATTTTAGACGAACTAAATAGCCGCTTGGCCGATAAGTTCTTTGTGAATTTCTCACTGTTTCAGTCATTACCTGATGCATGGGGCATTGACCAAGTATTCCCTGTGTTACCGCTTTCTGGCTTACAAAATGTTGACGGAAAACGTGCGGTTATATTAGACATCACCTGCGATTCTGACGGTGTTGTTGATTACTATGTTGAAGGTCAAGGTATCGAATCGACCCTTGCTGTTCCGGAATGGAATAAAGATAAACCGTATCTTATGGGCTTTTTCTTAGTCGGTGCTTACCAAGAGATCTTAGGTGATATGCATAACCTGTTTGGTGATACGCATAGTGCAGTGGTGACGATTGATGATCAGGGGAACACCGTGTTTGAGTCAATTGATGAAGGTGACTCGGTAGAAGACATGATGCGCTACGTTCATATCGATCTCGACACCATTCGCAGCAACTACCGCCAACTGGTTGATCGCTTTGTTGATATCGATGAACAAAGCCTTGTGCTGCAAGAACTTGAGCAAGGTTTAACGGGTTACACCTACTTAGAGGATTTTTAAATGAACGATTTGTTTACTAAAACGGATTATTCACTGTATTCAAATGCGATGACCTTTGTTCGTCGTCCATTGGTTAAAGACCCGGTTGTTTGTGATGCTGACGTGGTGGTTCTAGGCGTTCCTTTAGACATAGCTACGTCTGGGCGCCCTGGTGCACGCATGGGGCCAGATGCTATTCGCAGAGCATCGGTCAATCTTGCTTGGGAAGGTAAGAAATTCCCATGGGACTTTAACGTATTTGACAATAATAAAGTCATCGATTGTGGCGATCTTGTTTTTGATTGTGGCGATGCTGAAGACTTTACGTATCGCTTGGAAGCGGCGACAAGTGAAATATTAAAAAGTGGAAAAACCATGTTGGCACTAGGTGGTGACCATTTCATTACATTGCCGATACTCAGAGCCTATGCCAAACATCACGGGGAAATGGCGCTGATTCACTTTGACGCACACACAGACACGTATGCCAGCGGTAGTGCTTATGATCATGGAACCATGTTCTATCACGCACCGAACGAGGGTTTAATTTCGGCCAAACATTCCGTACAGATCGGAATTCGTACTGAGTATAGCTATGACAACCACAGCTTTAATGTCATTAACGCTATGC
>NZ_JBNGCJ010000633.1:0-1831 GCF_049974785.1 Vibrio genomosp. F10 str. 9ZD137 | reverse complement strand
TTTCCTGCGCTATTTCTGATCACTTATTTACAGTGATTGGTAAGCAGCAAAATCATCGTTTAAGCAGCGCGTTTACTTGGGATGTGACCTTATAGGCTTATGCGATTGGCATGGATTTTAACATCTTTTTCTCGCCGTTTTTATCCTATCTTAGAAACGACAAAGCCCCGCATCGCGAGGCTTTACATTAGTCATGGGCATGATTAACGTTTATAAATCTTCTTCTAACTGCTCGACATCTTCTGTTGGTTTCTCTAATTCAACAGGAGCCAACAACATTTCTCGTAATTTAGTATCGATTGCAAGGGCTGCTTCTGGGTTATCACGCAGATATTTACCTGCATTTGCTTTACCTTGACCAATCTTGTCACCATTGTAGCTGTACCAAGCACCCGCTTTTTCAACAAGTTTGTGCTTCACACCTAAATCGATCAATTCGCCTTCGCGGTTGAAGCCTTTGCCGTACAGAATTTGTGTTTCGGCCTGCTTAAATGGTGCGGCAATCTTATTCTTAACAACCTTGATACGAGTTTCGTTACCAACGATTTCATCGCCTTCTTTGATAGAGCCAGTACGACGAATATCAAGACGAACCGATGCGTAAAACTTAAGTGCGTTACCACCAGTTGTGGTTTCTGGATTACCAAACATAACACCAATTTTCATACGAATTTGGTTAATGAAGATTGCCATACAGTTAGATTGCTTAAGATTACCCGTCAGCTTACGCATTGCTTGAGAAAGCATACGAGCTTGAAGACCCATGTGGCTATCGCCCATTTCACCTTCAATTTCTGCTTTCGGTGTCAATGCTGCAACCGAGTCAATAACCAATACATCAATCGCACCAGATCGTGCCAATGCGTCACAGATTTCTAGCGCTTGCTCACCCGTATCTGGTTGAGAAACTAGCAAAGCGTCAATATCTACGCCTAGCTTTTGTGCGTAGATAGGATCTAAGGCATGCTCTGCATCAACGAAGGCACAGGTTTTTCCCACTCGTTGAGCGGCAGCAATGAGCTCAAGCGTTAACGTTGTTTTACCTGATGATTCCGGGCCGTAGACTTCAACGATACGCCCCATTGGTAAGCCACCAGCACCGAGTGCGATATCTAAAGAAAGTGAGCCTGTTGAGATGGTTTCTACATCCATTGTACGGTTGTCACCTAGACGCATAATAGAACCTTTACCAAACTGCTTTTCAATCTGGCCTAAGGCTGCGGCTAGTGCTTTTTCTTTATTTGCGTCCATCTTTATCTCCACACGGTTCACGGGGTTCATCGTGAACTAGACTATACGGGTTACCCAAGCGGGTATTTAATTGGTTTTCATTATACTGTTGATTCATACAGTGTCTATACCTGTATGAAAAAAATCACGGCTTTTATTGTTTATATCACACAACGAGCATCCAACACTTTATTTACGTGTGTGAGAAAAAACAACCTAGGTCATTGATTCAAGTAACCTACAAGAGTTTGAAGCGCATATTCGACCGCTTGTGAGCGAACACTTGAACGATCCCCATCAAAATGGACAGTGTCAATTTTTGTCCACCCATTGGTATCGGCCCAAGCAAAACAAACGGTTCCTACTGGCTTATCTTCGGTTGCGCCACCAGGGCCTGCAATACCACTGATCGAAACGGCGATAGTAGCATTAGAATGTGTGATTGCTCCTGTGACCATTTCCATCACAACCGGCTCACTCACAGCGCCATATTGATCCAGCGTTTGTGTCTGAACACCTAACATCTCAACTTTCGCTTCATTGCTATAAGTGACAAATGCTCGATCAAACCACGATGAACTACCCAGATCGGAAGAGCGGT
>NZ_JBNGCJ010000632.1:0-5686 GCF_049974785.1 Vibrio genomosp. F10 str. 9ZD137 | reverse complement strand
TGACCCGCTCTTCCGATCTCTCGGTTTCGTACTTCAAGGCACTTTCAGGAGACGCGCCAAACAGAGTAAAAAGCTCATCCTGCATGTAGAACATATACGGGCTTGGATTGCTTTGTTTTAGCTCTTTATAAGCGGCAAGAGGAGATGGACACGGCAAGGTAAATCGGCGTGATGGGACCACTTGGAATACATCGCCTTTAACCACGTATTCTTTTAAATCTCGTACTGTCTGACAAAATACGTCATCTGAGATGCTTGGAACCACATCAACCTTAGTGAGCTTCTTAGCATGAACCTCTGCTGGTGGTTGTTGGCACTGTGTGGTGATTTCCGTCAGTCGCTGCTCTAGCTGTGCTTTTATCTTTGGATCTTGGCTAAAATTACTGGCGTGAAGGTGACCTTGCTCGGTTTGATGATCGAAGCGCAATAAGGTTTCGGCGACATAAAAAACATAGTCAGGACATTGGTTAGTGCTTTCTGCCTCACCTAACGGCTCGAAGTTTGCCACTAAGTCATAGGCAAAAAGGCCAGCTAAAAATAGTTCTAACTTTTCGTCTGGGTTTGTTTTATAGCTATGTTGGACAAGGCGAAGGGCATCAAATGAAGAAGACTCCCGAAGGCGAGAATCTTCATCTAATGTGTCGCATGCCGATGAGAATGTCAGTACCAGCTGATTTTCATTGAATTCAGAGTGAATCTCTGGATTCACATTCGCGTAAATATGCTTGATTAAGCTGCGACCATTTTCGGTGAGCGCCTGGTAGGTAACCCGATGCCCGTAACAGATAATTCTGACCGCAGAATCGATCAAGAGCATACTTTTAAGGTTCTGTTTTGAGTCAATTTCAGCGGATTCAAGTAATAAACTGTCTCGCTTATTTTCACATAGAGAATGAAATAGCTGAGTAGGGTCTTGAGCATATGGAACGTTGGTATTGATGGTTTCAATACTTCCCAACTGTTTAATATTTATGGTCTTGTTCACAAGACTTCCTTCTAGTTTTTTGTATCTGCTTATCATACATACTCGCACAAACTACCTAGACTCCCAATGAACAATATGCCTTATTTGATGAATTGTTCAGCGGTTGAATGTGAGCGCGTCGACAAAATAAAAAAGCCCGCTAATTTTAGCGGGCTTTAGTGAAACAATCTGGCTTGTTTTTTTACACGTTTACCCACTTAGAATATGTCCAAGTACGCCACCAACAAATGTCAGCACAAAGTACAGAAACTTTATCTTTATTCGTTAGGTTAAATGCTTGTAACATAGTGGGCCTTATCGGATACGTTTGTATTTATGTACTAGTTAACTAGTATGCGAAGAGAAAGTCAACCAAAACGAATGAAAAAATGAAAATAGATCTACACTGTCACACAACCGCTTCAGACGGCAGGCTTACCCCGCAAGAACTTGTAGAAAGGGCGGTGAGCTTTGACGTAAAAGTGTTAGCGATAACCGATCATGATACGTTAGATGGGATCAGTGTAGCCAAGGCGTACATTGAAGAAAATTCGTTAGACCTAGAGCTCATTACTGGTATTGAGTTCTCCACGGTATGGCAGAATAAAGATATCCATATTGTAGGGCTGAATATCGACACCAATGATGATGCTGTACTCGCGTTAATTAACCAGCAAAAGTTACATCGTCACGAAAGAGCAAAACTGATTGCCCACCGATTAGAGAAATCAACAAGGGACGGTGTTTTTTCCGAAGTACAGGATATCGCAGGGGATGCACCCATTACTCGTGCACATTTCGCCAAATGGTTGGTTGATAACGGCTATGCTAAAACAATGCAGCAAGTGTTTAAAAAATACCTAACTCGCAATAACCCAGGGTATGTGCCACCTAATTGGTGCTCTATGAAAGATGCGGTGGATGCGATACACAGTGCAGGAGGGCTCGCAGTATTGGCTCATCCGGGGCGCTATAACCTAACAGCAAAATGGATTAAGCGTTTATTGGCGGCCTTTACAGAAGCTGGGGGCGATGCAATGGAAATAGCGCTTCCTCAACAAGCGCAACAAGAAAGACGCACACTTGCTGATTATGCGATACAATACAAACTATTAGCCTCTCAAGGCAGTGACTTTCACTATCCTTCTCCGTGGACGGAGTTAGGAAGAAACCTCTGGTTGCCTTCTGGCGTTGAACCAGTTTGGAAAGATTGGACGTTGAGATCATCAAATACCACGAATAATGAAGATGATCTCACAGTATAGAGTCGCGAGACTCGATAATGAGGAATAACAATGAGCCAGTTCTTTTATGTACACCCTGACAATCCGCAGGCTCGCTTGATTAATCAAGCAGTCGCAATCATACGCAATGGCGGTGTTGTGATTTATCCGACCGATTCAGGCTACGCGCTAGGTTGTCAGCTTGAAAATAAACAAGCGTTAGAGAAAATTTGTCAGATACGTAAGCTAGACAGTAAGCATAATTTCACGCTTTTATGTCGAGACCTTTCTGAAATAGCGCTGTACGCAAGAGTTGATAATACAGCGTTCCGTTTGCTAAAAGCGAATACACCGGGTCCCTATACGTTTATCTTCAAAGGGACAAAAGAAGTGCCTCGACGTTTAATGAATGCCAAACGTAAAACCATCGGTATTCGTATTCCTGATAATAAAATCGCGCTGGATCTATTAGAAGCTTTAGGCGAGCCGCTAATGTCGACGTCTCTCATCTTGCCGGGTAATGATCACACCGAATCGGATCCGGAAGATATTCGAGATCAGTTAGAGCATGCCGTCGACTGTATTTTAAATGGGGGTTACTTAGGCGAACAACCCACAACGGTGATTGATTTTAGTGAAGATGATGCGGTTGTAGCCCGTATAGGTTCAGGAGATCCATCTCCATTTGAATAACCAAAAAATGATGCTTTTCAGATGATAATTTGAGATACTGCGCGGCCGCGATTTTTGGTCGCACAATTATTCTTTCGACGTCTGTGAAGACGACAATTACTAGGTAAAAAAATGAGCGAAAAACTACAGAAGGTTTTAGCACGCGCAGGGCATGGCTCACGTCGTGAACTTGAAACGTTAATTAAATCTGGCCGTGTCAGTGTCAACGGAGTAGTAGCAAAACTGGGTGAACGCCTAGAAGATGAAAGTGCTGTTATTCGTATCGATGGACACACTGTCTCTGCGAAAGTTTCTGAAGAAGTGGTTTGCCGCGTTCTCGCCTATTACAAACCTGAAGGTGAGTTGTGTACTCGCAATGATCCTGAGGGACGCAGAACCGTCTTTGACCGCTTGCCAAAAATCCGTGGTTCTCGTTGGATTTCTGTTGGCCGTTTGGATGCCAATACGTCTGGGTTGCTTTTATTCACCACTGATGGTGAGCTTGCAAACCGTTTGATGCACCCTAGCCGTCAAGTAGAACGTGAGTATTTGGTTCGAGTTTTTGGTGAAGTTAACGAAGAAAAAGTAAGAAACCTTGTTCGCGGCGTTAAGCTTGAAGATGGTATGGCTCGATTTGAAGATGTCGTTTATGCGGGTGGGGAAGGTATGAACCATACTTTCTACGTAGCAATCAACGAAGGCCGTAACCGTGAAGTTCGTCGTTTATGGGAGTCTCAAGATACTACGGTAAGCCGCCTTAAGCGTGTTCGTTACGGTGACATCTATTTAGATAAAAAACTGCCTCGTGGTGGTTGGGCTGAGCTTGATCTTACTCAGGTGAATTATCTTAGAACTCTGGTTGAGTTAGGCCCAGAAAAGAACACGATGCTTGATGAATCTAAAGATAATACATCACGTAAACGTGAGCGTTCTCGTAGTCAAAAAATTCGTCGTGCAGTTAAGCGTCACGAAGAGCGAGTAAGTACGCCAAAAGGTCGCAGCAATAACCCGTCTCGCGGTAAAAAGCCAACTAAGAAGTCGGCAGGAGAACCAGGCGCACGTAATAAAAATCGTCGATAAATTAACGTTTATTGCCACATAACATTGTTTTGATAAGCTGATAGTCCTCTATCAGCTTTTTTTATGTCTGTAATCTTGAATTTCAAATACAAATTGTGGCCATCCAAACTGAAGGCTTTATTTAATTAATCAATAAGTTGGAAATGAAGCGGTATGTGCTAAGGTTATAGCATACTCATTTTCCATATCGCACGCTATTCAGAGAAATGTTATGCCGAATAAGCCCGCCGAACAAGCAATGGACAGCTCTCTATTGAGCAAGGTATTTGAACACCTAGAACAAGCGGTTATCATCGCTTCTTTGGATCGAAAGATCCTCACTATCAACCGGGCAGCAAGTGATCTTTTTGGATACTCTCTCGATGAGGTCATCAATAAAAGTGCGGAAATTTTATACGCAAATCGAGAAGAATATTTACTTTTAGGTGATTCTCGTTATAACCCAGACATGAACACGTCAGAATCTTCGATACTCGTGAACTACCAAACCAAATTTGGACATGGATTCATTGGAAAAACCTCTGGCGGAGTCATCAAAGATGAGCAAGGAAATAACCTTCTTATTGTATCAATGATATCGGATGAGTCGGTTTCACTTGCGGCTGAAGAAGCGCTCAATAAACTTCATTCGATCACTTCTTCTCGGCAATTAGATTTTCAACAACGCGTTCATGCCATCCTCCAATTAGGGGTAGAGTTGTTTGGCTTACCTATTGCCATATTCAGCCAAATTGATGGCAATAAATACGTCATAAAACAAGCTGTTCACCCAGAAGATGGATTAGAAACAGGCATGAGCTTTGAACTTTCAGGAACGTATTGCAGCCACGTTTACAAAGCCAATGAAGTGCAAGGGTTTAACCATGTTTCAAAAAGTGAAATTGCGACACACCCATGTTTTGTGGCGTTTGGCTTAGAGTCTTACCTCGGCGCGCCCATATTTGTCGATGGGGAGCGTTTTGGTACGTTGAATTTTTCAAGTCCAAACCCTTGTCGCCCCTTTATTCGCCAAGACTTTGAATTAGTGAAGTTGTTCTCTAATTGGGTAGGTCATGAAATTGCGAGGGAAAATGATTTACGCGCTTTAGAAGAAGTCAGTCAGAAAATGGAGTCTATTGCGAACACGGATGTACTCACTCAATTGCCTAATCGTCGATTTTCAGAAATCCGACTACTAGAGCTCATTGAGCATTCTAAGTGTTATGGTAATCACCTTTCGGTGGCCATCATCGATTTTGACCATTTTAAAGATATTAACGATACCTACGGACATTTAGTGGGTGATAAGGTGCTGCAGTTATTTGGTGAAATAGCTCGGTCATTCAGCAGGAAAACCGATTTTATTGGACGCTGGGGTGGGGAAGAGTTTATCGCTGTTTATTCATCGACAGATACGCAAGCTGCCGCTAAAGTTTTGCAACGTATTATGTCTCAGCTTAAAAATTCTAATCTAGATGCCTTGCAGGCGGGGTTGAAGCTAACGGTGAGCATTGGCCTAACGTCATTAAGAGTAGGTGATGATATTGATGTCATGTTAACCAGAGCCGATAATCTTTTATACAAAGCGAAAGATAATGGCAGAAATCAGATCCAACAGGATTAATACCAATCACAGTAAGTGATCAGAAATAGCGCAGAAAAAGGCTTGAGAACAAGGAGGGATTTTTTTATCAGTCGTTATTCTACAATTAAAAATTGTAGCGCAGTTATCGAGTATTTTAATCAGCTAGGGTGAACCGTTATTTAC
>NZ_JBNGCJ010000631.1:0-5613 GCF_049974785.1 Vibrio genomosp. F10 str. 9ZD137 | reverse complement strand
CGAGGATATTTTGGCGGTTGATGGCAAAGCTGAGTGCCTTGCGGACTCTGACATCGGTTAACTCTGGGTGAATGGTATTGACCGCAATATACGCAACATTGATGGCCGGTCTTGCGGTTAAGACCAGTGACTCTTGCTGCTCTATAATAGGAATCTGGCTCGAAAGAGGTGCGTTCAGGACATCGCACTCATTTCGAAGAAGCTTCGCGAAAGTCCCTGTTCCACGGTGAGAAATATCAAACACTACTTGCTGAAGTTTCGCCGGTCCATTCCAATAGGTATTATGTTTACGCAGACGGACCAAGTCATTGACCAGATATTCATCTAGATAAAATGGCCCTGATCCCACTGGTAAGGTATCAATCTGTCGCTTACGGTCGTTTATCTCTAGCTGAGTTGCGTATTCTAAAGAGTGAATAACAGCATGGCTTGTCGCGATGTTAGACAAAAATGTGTTATCAGGGCGACTGAGCGTAAACTTGACTTGATGGGCGGTTAAAGCCTGTACATCGATCAGTAGATTTTGAAAATCAATGCCGGTAAACCAAGGGTACTGGCCATTACCCACGTAATGATAAGAATGACTAGAATCTATAATACGGCGAAAGCTAAATACAACATCATCAGCATTAAGGGTTCTCGTTGGAGTAAACCATTCGGTAGTATGGAACGAAACATCTTCTTTAAGATCGAAAATATATTCGGTACGAGACTTATTCACCGTCCATTGAGTGGCAACACTCGGTACAGGTTGATGCGTTTCTGGGTCGAGCACAACCAGAGTGTCGAAGATTTGCGGGCTGAGTGCTTCAGACGTAATACCGCTATCAACAAGTTGTGGATTGAACGTTTGTAAGCCGCCTTGCCCACAAAAAATAAAGCCACTTTGTCGGATTTTATCGTGATCGATATCTTCACCACAGCCAACCAAAAACAATAGGCTGAAGAATCCAAATGTCAGTTTTGAGAACGCTTTCATAGAAAGAACTTTGTCAGGGTATAAGGCAAAACTAAACCAATATTCATGCCGTCAGATCTCGATAATTTACCATTGTTTGGACATTCAAACCAACTGAAAACAGTTGAATCTATGAGGTTATTGGCCGTTTTGCGCAATCAAGTCGTATTTTCTGACCATGCCTCTTAATTGATGATAGCTCAAGCCCAAAAGCACAGCGGCTTTTCGTTGGTTAAACTGTGCTTCACTGAGTGCCAGATTAAGTAATGCAATATCTTGTTCTTCTTGCCATGCTTTATAGTTAATTGGAAACACTAACGACTTTAGTTTACTCGGTTCTAGTGATTTATCGTCTGAGTATGGCGCTACAGAACCATTATCTTGAGAGTTCAAAAGAAGGGAATCAGGCTGCCCCCCCACTTTACTATCGTTATCCTCGTGGTTTACCGTTGTGTTGCCCCAAGCACCACCAAAGGGGTCAAACACTAGAGTATCAATAGGCTCATCAATTCGATTGTGCTGGTAGATAGCTCGTTCAATGACATTTTTGAGTTCTCTGATGTTACCCGGCCAAGTGTATTCCAGAAGTTCACGTATGGCGCTGTGAGAGAAACCAGGGAAAAACTCCAGCTCTAATTCTTGACACATTTTTATCGCGTAGTGCTCGGCAAGCAGTGGAATATCTTCAGGACGTTCTCTTAATGGTGGCAAGTGAATAACATCAAATGCGAGCCTGTCGAGAAGATCGGCCCGAAATAGATTTTTCTGTGCGAGCTGAGGCAAGTTTCCATTCGTCGCGCAGATCAAACGAACATTGGCATTCAGTGTTTTTTGACCTCCGACTCGTTCATATTGCCCGTATTCAATCACCCTTAGCAGCTTTTCTTGCACAGCTAAAGGGGCAGTGGCGAGCTCATCTAAAAACAGAGTGCCGCCTTCTGCACGTTCAAACCGACCTTGATGACGACCTTTAGCCCCGGTGAAAGCGCCAGATTCATGCCCAAACAGTTCTGAGTCGATTAAGCCATCACTTAATGTGGCGCAGTTAAGGGAAACAAGGGTATTTTCCCAGCGTTTGGATAGGTAATGAAGCCGCTGAGCGATCAGTTCTTTCCCCGTGCCACGCTCGCCAATAATGAGGACGGGCCGTTCAATAGGCGCCAAACGAGAGACTTTATCTAATACTGAGAGAAAGGCAGGGGATTCACCGATCAAGTTTTGGCGCATGATGTCGACTCCATGTTAAGAACGAACTGGTTAAAAATACCAATAGTAGGTTAATTTCATCATAACACAGAGTGCTGGCTAATGACGGATAATATAAATGATTGATTATAAACGGTTAAAAATTGGCATGCATTTTGATTGTCTCTTTTCATACATCAAGAATGTCAGCGCATATACCGCGCATCGTTACCGTTAATTAGGAGATATATCATGGGTGTTTTTTCTCGTTTTGCAGATATCGTAAACTCAAATATTAGTTCTCTACTCGATAAGGCAGAGGATCCAGAAAAGATGATTCGTCTTATCATACAGGAAATGGAAGACACACTGGTTGAAGTAAGAACCAACTCCGCTAAAGCGTTGGCCGATAAAAAAGATCTGAGCCGCAAAATAGAATCAATGGAAGACCAAATTGAAGGTTGGCAGCAAAAAGCAACACTCGCCATTACCAAGCAGCGCGAAGAGTTAGCGAGAGCGGCATTGATCGAGAAGCAAAAACTCATCGAGGTACTCAAAGGGCTGCAGGCTGAAAACGTATTGGTGGAAGATACGATTGAAAAGCTTAGCGGTGAGGTCAGTAAATTAGAGAGCAAGATTATTGAAACGCGAGCCAAGCAACAAACACTGGCGATTCGAAACCAAACAGCAACAAGCCGACGTGATGTCCAAAAGCATCTTCATACTAGTCGTACTCATGAAGCTATGGCAAAGTTTGAGCAGTATTCTCGTAAAGTGGATGAACTGGAAGCAGAAGCGGATGTCTATGCCAAGAGTGGTAATGCGAAATCCTTAGATCAGGAATTTGCCGAGCTCCAAGCGCAAGATGAAATTGAACAAGAGCTGGCGAAACTAAAACAGCAAATGAAAGATAAAGGATAGGAGAGTTCTATGTCATCGTTTTTGATCGCTGGGCCATTGATGGTTTTCTTAATCTTTGTGGCTCCCTTATGGCTATTTTTACATTATCGAGCAAAGCGTCATTCCGGTAATGGGTTATCCAAAGAAGATAACCAACGAATCCAGCATTTGTCAGAGCAAGCAGAAAAGCTTCAATCTAGAGTGGTGACGTTAGAGAGAATTCTAGATGCTGAATCCCCTAATTGGAGATCATCTTATGACTAAGCGCGAACTCTACAGAGATGTTCAAAATAGTAAACTGACCGGCGTTTGTGCCGGTTTAGCGAACTACTTTAGTGTCGAGGTTTGGTTGATTCGAATCTTAGTCATATCAGCGGCATTGCTTGGCGCTGGATTTCTGGTTCTCCTGGCTTATGTCGCGATGACACTGATGATAGAAAAACAGCCGGTGAATTACTCTCAAGACATCAAAACTCAACAAGAGCACAAGCTAAAAAGTAAGCCTTGGCAACAAGGTAAGAGCGCCAGTGAACTGCTAAAAACGTTAGAAAATGATTTTGATACATTGGGAGGGAAACTAGGAAAAATGGAAGCGTACGTCACCTCTGATGCATTTAAAGTCAACCGCGAATTTAAAAATCTGTAATCAGTAATGAGAGTGGTATCAAATACCACTCTCTATTCATTTAATTTCAATGAATTAACCGATTATTCACTGGTATCCATTAGGGTATTCAACTATCTTTGTAACTAAATGATTCTGTTGGATGCTACCCATGGCAAAGTATATTTATCTCATTGTCTTTAGCGCAATCTTAAGTGGTTGTGGTAAAGATCTTCCTCCTGTACCTGAGCCGGAATCACGGCCTGCAAAATTATTCACTGTATCGGTTGGTAATAGCCAGTTTGAACGCACCTTCCCCGCGACAACCGAAGCGGGTGACAAAGCGATATTGACTTTTAGGGTTGCGGGCCAACTGCAGTCGATTGATGTAACAGCCGGACAAAATGTCAAAAAAGGTGAGCAGTTAGCCTCTTTAAATCCTGATGAATATGCCTTACTGGCCAAGCAAGCCCAAGCCAATTTTATGTTGGCTGATGTGCAGTTTGAACGTTATAAAAAGTTGCATATTGATAAAGTAGTTTCAGAACAAGACTTTGACCAAGCTAAAGCGAATCACAATTCTGCGCGAGCTATCCTCTCTCAAGCGAAAGCAAATCTTAGATACACCAAACTGATCGCACCTTATGACGGCACCATTTCACTCTCCCCCGCTCAAAACTTTGAATTTGTGAGTGAGAAAACAGGGGTAATGAACATTCAAACGAACCAGTTGCTGAAAGTGGTGTATCAGTTACCTGATCATCTGTTGAACCGTTTTTCTCAAGATCTTAACCCTAATGTCACCATGACGTTTGATGCTTTTCCCGATAAGAGTTATCCGCTTCTCTTTCAAGAAATAGACACAGAAGCAGACCGAAACACGGGCGCCTATAAAGTGACGATGGTTATGGAACGGCCAAAAGATATCGGTATCCTTCCTGGAATGGCAGGCAGTGTCCGCGCCATCGTTGATGCTGGTCAAACTACTCGAATCCCATCATCTGCGCTCTTTGAAGAAGATGGAAAAACACGAGTATGGCGTGTGACACCATCGGGTCTCACAGAGAAAGCGACGGTTGAAGTTAATGATAAGCGAGAAGTACTCTCTGGCCTAAATGATGGTGATCAAATCATCGTATCTGGCGTGAGTGGCATTGAAAGTGGCATCAAAGTCCGAGAGTGGGTTAAGGAGAGAGGGCTGTAATGATGAAACAATGGAAATCAGTTAGTTTGTTCGCATTCAGTATCGTTTTGGCAGGATGTAAAGAGGACGTCGTAAAGACTGAAATGGTTCCTCTTAATGTTCGGGTTGCTGACCTATCGATTTCTGAAGCCAGAGAATCGCTTTACTTTCCTGCTGTGGCAAATGCGGCAGAGCGCTCCCATTTGAGCTTTCGAGTATCAGGCGAAATCAGCCAATTAAGCGTAAAAGAAGGGGACCGAGTTAAGAAAGGGCAATTGATAGCCAAGCTAGATCCTACCGATTATCAGCTTGATGTCGACAACGCCCAGGCACGATTTACCGTTGTGAACAATCAGTTTAATCGTTCCAAACCCCTCGTTAACAAAGGGCTTTTAGCTAAGTCACAATTTGATGAGATTGCGGCGCAAAGACAAATAGCCTTGGCCGAATTAGAGCTAGCGAAATTAAGACTGTCGTTTACTCAGCTTAAAGCTCCGGTTGATGGAATTATTTCTCGAGTCAATACTGACCAGTTTGAAAATGTTCAAGTCGGGCAGTACATCGTTAACATACACAGTGTAGAAACGGTCGAGATACTCATACAGTTACCAGATAGGCTTCATGTCAACTCGCCAACTCACCAGGCCGTGGATACGATTCAAACCATCGTCAGAGTCCCGAGTGGTAATGAATATGAGGCATCAGTAAAAGAATTTACTACCGAACCGGATCCGGCAACAGGTACATTCACTGCAACATTGTCTATGAGATCGGAAGAGCGGT
>NZ_JBNGCJ010000630.1:0-2287 GCF_049974785.1 Vibrio genomosp. F10 str. 9ZD137 | reverse complement strand
CTGGGATGTTTTACATCGATGAGCAGACCATCAATTACCTTACACTCACAGGCAGAGAAGCTGACCAAGTTGAACTGGTTGAACGCTATGCGAAACAAACCGGTTTGTGGGCCGATGACCTAGAGAGTGCGGTTTATGAACGTGTCATCGAGTTTGATTTATCGACGGTGCAACGGAACCTTGCTGGTCCTTCTAACCCGCACCGACGTTTACCGACAGCGGAACTTACCGAGCGAGGCATCGCCGGAAAATGGACTGATAATGGCAATCAAATGCCTGATGGCGCAGTGATCATTGCAGCTATAACCTCGTGCACTAACACCAGTAATCCAAGAAATGTCGTGGCGGCAGCGCTGGTTGCGAAAAAAGCCAATGAGCTTGGCTTAGTGCGTAAACCATGGGTGAAGACGTCGTTTGCTCCTGGTTCAAAAGTCGCCAAATTGTATCTGGAAGAGGCTGGGTTATTGCCTGAAATGGAAAAACTCGGTTTTGGTATCGTGGGATATGCTTGCACAACGTGTAACGGCATGAGTGGCGCGCTTTCACCAGACATTCAAAATGAAATCATTGAGCGTGACCTCTACACCACCGCAGTTCTGTCGGGTAATCGTAATTTTGATGGTCGAATTCACCCTTACGCAAAACAGGCATTTTTGGCATCGCCACCGCTTGTTGTTGCTTACGCCATAGCAGGAACCATTCGTTTTGATATCGAAAAGGACAGCTTAGGACTCGACAGCAGTGGCAATCCTATCTACCTCAATGACTTATGGCCGAGTGACGAGGAAATTGATTCTGTCGTAAATCGCCATGTTAAACCAGAGCAGTTCAATCAAATTTACATAAAAATGTTCAAACTGGATGAAAGCGAAACCAACCTCAACCCTTTGTACGATTGGCGTGGAAAAAGCACTTATATTCGCAAACCACCTTATTGGGAAGGAGCGCTTGCGGGTGAACGAAGCCTCAAAAATATGCGCCCGTTGGCGTTGCTTGGTGACAACATCACCACCGATCACCTCTCGCCTTCAAACGCTATTTTGGCATCAAGTGCGGCGGGTGAATATCTCACTAAGATGGACGTTCCAGAAGAAGACTTTAATTCCTATGCGACCCATCGGGGCGATCACTTAACCGCTCAGCGTGCCACATTCGCCAACCCAAAGCTGTTTAATGAAATGGTGAAAGAGAATGGTGAAGTGGTGCAGGGATCGCTTGCACGAGTAGAGCCAGAAGGAAAGGTTATGCGAATGTGGGAAGCTATTGAAACCTATATGGACCGCAAACAACCACTGATCATCGTTGCTGGTGGGGATTATGGGCAAGGTTCGTCACGAGACTGGGCAGCAAAAGGCGTTCGATTAGCGGGGGTAGAAGTGATCGTCGCAGAAGGGTTTGAACGCATTCACAGAACTAATTTAGTGGGTATGGGTGTGCTGCCGCTTGAGTTTAAATCGGGTCAAAATCGTCATACCTTCAACCTTGATGGCTCGGAAATTTATGATGTGCTCGGTGATATAAGACCGGGGGGGGATTTAGTGCTATCGATAACTCGAACCGATGGTGAGCAGTTTAACGTAGACGTTACTTGCCGTTTAGATACTGAAGATGAGGTAAATGTGTATAACGCTGGCGGCGTGTTACAGCGTTTTGCTCAAGACTTTTTGTCTCAGTCTCAGTCTCAGTTGCATTTCCAGTCTCAATCACAGACTCAGTCTAAATCTAACTTTCATTCTCACTCTCAAGCGGGGCCGGTATGAAACAGAGTAAAATTGTTGCCACCTACATGCGCGGCGGCACCAGCAAAGGTGTTTTCTTCAAACTAGAGGATTTACCTCCATCGGCTCAAGTACCTGGAAAGTCGCGTGATGAATTGCTACTTCGAGTCATCGGCAGTCCTGATCCTTATGGCAAACAAACGGATGGCATGGGCGGGGCGACGTCAAGCACCAGTAAAGCCGTTATAGTATCGAAAAGTCACCAAGGTGATCACGACGTTGATTACCTCTTTGGACAAGTCGCGATAGACAAACCCTTTGTTGATTGGAGTGGCAATTGCGGAAACTTATCTGCCGCGGTAGGGCCATTTGCAGTGGAAAGAGGGCTTATTGATCCATCGCGTATTCCTCAAAACGGTGTCGTGGAAGTCAAAATATGGCAGGTCAATATTGATAAAACCATTGTTGCTCATGTACCGATTGTTGATGGAGAAGTGCAAGAACTTGGGGATTTCGAACTCGATGGGGTGACTTTCCCAGCCGCCGAAATTCGGGTGGATTTTTTGAAT
>NZ_JBNGCJ010000629.1:0-2554 GCF_049974785.1 Vibrio genomosp. F10 str. 9ZD137 | reverse complement strand
ACCGCTCTTCCGATCTGATAGCCTAAAATAGACGGTTGACGGGGGCGATAAACGGTCTGTCTTTAAACACAAGTAGACTATCTAGGCGATGTTATCCTAGATAGTCTGACCCATTCTGAAACGCCTTTGCGTCACTTAACGCTTATCTCACCTTTACGTTTACCTTTTACTTCTTACTTCTTACTTCTTACTTCACCTAGTATTTCAGCTTTCTTTTTCAGCGCGTTCTTCACTGCCGACATACATCTACAGGCACTTATTCCGTTGGTAGCGATGAAGTAAATCGGCTTGGTCCACAGCGTAAAGTGAGTTCCACCATAGAATAGGGTAACTCAACGACTTTTCGCCAATCTATCGTTTACTTTTTATGTTGTTAATCTTCCATCCAGCACAAAATTAGTGAGCGTAATGAAAACAGAAAATAAATAGTGTGCCAATAAACCATATCGTCTCGAATTAAGTCTGTACTTTTAAAAAAGTCAATTGGCATTTGGCCGCGAGACACTAACACAATCCGCCTAGTTACAATCAATATATAGTGTTAAATGTCGCTGTTATTTTTCCTAGCAGAATAACACTTCACCATTTACAATCCTGCCCCATAATAATTACAAAGATAAAACATCGGCTATTTACCTTTCTCCGCAGGGATCCTGAGCTTAGCCAAGGTCCTTAAGTACGATACTTAAATGTGACTCTTTAATGCGAATAGGTAGGTAAGTGCCGTTTAGAACACGTTCCAATAACATAAGCTCAAATAACGAAAAGGTCCCCCACTACCATGTCTTCAGAAAAACAGAGTCCTGAGAAGCACCTTCGCGATTGGCAAACCAGCCAAACGATTGCAGAATCTACTTCACCCCTATTAGGCCAGCTGTATCGAGAAAAAGGGGTTGAAGTTATCCTCTTTGGTAAAACCCTCGTCAATGCAGACACTATCGATATCATTAAAGCACACCGACTCTCTCGTCACTTTACCGACCAGCCACTGACCCTAGAACAAACTTCTCCTATTATTCAATGCTTAACTAAAATGCCACTTTCGCCATGCAGAATCGATGTTGGACAACTTGCCCAGCAATATTGGCGCAGCCATGACGACACTCATGCATTGAATGATTTTCTGCACACAGCACTGTTAAAAGCCATGGATGGAAAGACCATCACTGAGCCACGTGATGTCGTTCTTTACGGCTTTGGCCGAATTGGTCGACTATTGACGCGTTTATTAGTTGAAAAGAGTGGTCCTGGTTACCCTTTGCGCTTAAGAGCGATTGTTGTGCGCGGAGGTAAAAAAGGCGATCTAGAAAAACGGGCTAGCCTGTTACGACGTGACTCTGTTCATGGCCAATTTAACGGCAGCATTGTGGTTGACGAAGAGCGTAAAGCGATCATTGCCAATGGTAACTACATCCAAATTATCTATGCCAATAAGCCTGAAGAAATTAACTACAACCATTACGGAATTAACAACGCCTTGGTGGTTGATAATACCGGTGTATGGAGAGACAGCGAAGGGCTTGGCCAACATTTAGGCTGTGATGGCGCTGAAAAAGTTCTGCTTACCGCACCAGGAAAAGGCGACATTAAAAATGTTGTATTTGGTGTGAATGAAGACGTTATTCAGCCAGAAGACACTATTATTTCGGCAGCCAGCTGTACCACCAATGCAATCACTCCGGCTTTGAAAGCGATTAACGACAAGTTCGGTATCCAATCTGGGCATATTGAAACGGTGCACTCGTTTACTAATGATCAAAACCTGATTGATAACTTCCACTCTGGTGATCGTCGCGGTCGTAGTGCGTCGTTGAATATGGTGCTAACCTCGACCGGTGCTGCCAAAGCAGTATCGAAAGCACTACCAGAGCTGACGGGGAAATTAACCGGTAACGCCATTCGTGTTCCAACACCGAATGTTTCAATGGCCATTGCCAATCTGAACCTAGAATCGAACACGACAAAAGAAGAACTCAATACGTACCTTCGTGAGATGGCATTGACCTCTTCACTGTCTGCACAAATTGATTACACAGACTCAACGGAAGTGGTATCTAGCGATATCGTAGGATCACGTCATGCTGGCATTGTCGATGGGGTTGCCACCATTGCGCAAGACAACCGTTGTGTCGTTTATATCTGGTATGACAATGAGTTTGGTTACAGCTGTCAGGTCGTTCACTGTATGGAGCAGATGATGGGCGTTCGCTACAAGACCTACCCTGCTTCGTTATAGTCAGTGTGTTTATAACTTAAGAAAATGAGACTCCACAACAACTACAATAAAAAGCTCACCCTATCGTGATAAACCTTTAACGGCTAACACTACGGGGATGAGCTTATGCTTTGCCTTCATTTACCGCTTTCTCGTTTAACGACCAGAAAGCGGTTTTTTTACTTTATCTACTGCTTACCGGGAGAGTTGACGCACTAACGCTTCCGTTGGTCGAACTATCGCGACGATGGCTTCATCGTAGATTTTCGCCGACTCGTCGATTACCGCTAGATACGCTTGCGCATCCGCACCTCGAATTGTGTCGCCCTTCTTCGCCTT
>NZ_JBNGCJ010000628.1:0-945 GCF_049974785.1 Vibrio genomosp. F10 str. 9ZD137 | reverse complement strand
AACCGCTCTTCCGATCTATTGGATCAAGAAACACATCATCAACCCACAAGTGCAGGGCATCACTTTCTCTAACCCCAGCCCCGTGCATCAACAGTAAAATCAATTGATCGCGAATAGCCACTCTTGAATCTCTCGCGCTGCCGACACCGTCGATAAAAAATGCTTTAAATAGCTGTTCGGGAAACGAAATCGCATCACCGTCTACTTTAATCACATCTTTTTTCCCGCGAACTTTCCTCACTCTTTTCAGTAGCTCTGTAGGCGCATTTTTTTTGATATGACCAAGAAAATCATGTTGATTTCTTTTATGCCACGCCGCGTAATTCAGTCGCTCTTGGTGAGTGGTTGCTTCTTCAAAGTCGTTAAGACTGCTTGTATTTTTATGGATAGAGAGCCAATCCGTTAAGCCGTTCAATGCCGACAGGAGTTGGTTGACGTTAGAAACTGACCTCGGTAACCAAAACAAACCTGAGGAATCAAATCCTTCTTTGTCGATAGTGCCTGATGAGAGTCGTTGCACAAAAGATTGAAATAGGAGGCTTGGCTCTGAGAATAGTCCCCGATTGGCTTCCATGTATTCCAGTAATAACTGGCATGCAAACACAACTCGGTTCATCCAAGGAAGGCTTTTGATGTGAGACTGACTAACTATGTACTCAAGCAGGGGATCGAACACGCCCTGATCTGTCATTAATACAGGGATGTCGAGCATTAAACCTGAGTGGTCAATTTTGACCTGAGCTTGAACTTTGACGATCGCAGACATCCAACACCACATCAAACGAAACTGGTATTAGTAGGTATAGTAGAGGAATTGCTATTGATCTAATGGAATAGAGATTAAGGGTAGAAGGTGAAACTGAGTACTTTAAGGGGATTTAGTATAGAAAGAAGTGCTATAGATATAAGTTATTTTGCAAACATCAGAAGGGTGGAAGCCCCCGC
>NZ_JBNGCJ010000627.1:0-676 GCF_049974785.1 Vibrio genomosp. F10 str. 9ZD137 | reverse complement strand
AAGATACTTTCACTAAAGTAATGGAAGCCTGGCCTTTAATCAAGTATATTTTTGAAAAGATATTTACTTGAGAGATAAAAATGACATCAGACAAAGTCGATAAGATTCTTGCTCAATGGCTTGCTGTCAGGCCGGATCTGGATTGCTCAGCAATGGGGGTTGTCGGGCGATTGCGTCGAACCAGTGGTATATGGAAGAAGAATTTGGACCCAGTTTTTCAAGAACACGGGCTGAGTAGTATTGAGTTTGATATTTTAGCTACTATGCGCCGCAGTGATACTGTGGTCACTCCTACTGAGTTATATCAAACTCTGATGCTTTCTTCTGGTGCGGTCAGTACGCGTATTGAACAGTTGGTAAAACGTGGTTTGGTCCAACGTATTGCCAGTAAAGAAGACAGACGCAGCTGTAAAGTTACCCTGACTCAAAAGGGGATTGAGTTGGTGGACACAGCATTGAATGCGCATGTTGCTAATATGGATAACATGCTGAACGTACTCAGTAACCAAGAACAAGATCAGTTGGCAAATTTGCTAAGAAAGATACTGTTAGCAGAGCAATAACATCAATTTAACTCCGCTTTTAACAAACCTACTGACCCAGTCGCATTAATGGAGGCTATAGAGATCTAGGCGTCTATATGTCTTTCGATTTAAAAGGGACACACACTCTAAGT
>NZ_JBNGCJ010000626.1:0-1512 GCF_049974785.1 Vibrio genomosp. F10 str. 9ZD137 | reverse complement strand
GCGGAAAGCCGATACCGAAAATCGCCCCAATATCGCCATCACGAGGGCTGCGAATAATGCCTTCATCTAAACAGCGAACCGCTTCATTGAGCATCAGTAAGGTACATCGGATAGCTATGTCTTTCTCGCTCGAACGAATGTCAGGATTCAATTTAAGCAATGTGTAAACCGACTTATCGACGTCCTTCTTCTTACCTTTATAGGAATAAAAGCCTTTATTACTCTTTCTTCCTTTACGGCCATCATTGAGTAGCGTGTCAAAGACATCTGGGCCCTGGAAACGTTCACCAAGCTCTGAGACTAAAATAGGCATAATTTTCGCGCCAATATCAATACCCACTTCATCCAACAAGGTAATCGGACCTACTGGGAAACCGAAATTAAGCAGCGCTTTATCTAAATGCTCAATCGGCTCTCCTGATAGCAACACCTCGGCGGCTTCATTCATGTACGGGGCAAGAATTCGATTCACATAAAAACCCGCACAGTCTTTAACGACAATCGGTGTTTTACCCTGTTTTTTCGCTAACGCGACGACCGTAGAGATCGTTTCGTCGCTGGTCGATTGATGTGGAATGACTTCCACCAATGGCATTTTTTCAACTGGGCTAAAGTAGTGTAAGCCAATCACATTTTGTGGGCGAAGCGCTTTCTCAGCAATTTTAGCGATCGGTAAAGAAGACGTGTTGGTCGCAAAAATAGTGCTCTCTTTCACGTTGCTTTCTACATCCGCAACCATTTGCTGTTTCAAATCAAGATCTTCAAAAACCGCTTCAATCACAACATCCATCGTATTAAAACGTGCGAAATCGATACCGCCTGAAATCTGCATCATTTTAGATTGCTGTTGAGCTTTAGAAATGATTCGGCGCTTACGCTGCTTATCAAACAGCTTATTGTTGTATCTCAGCGCGTTTAACACGCCATCATTAGACACATCTTTGATACGTACAGGCAATTTGGCTTTGGTGACGGTAACGTGACTTATCCCTGCCCCCATAAGGCCGCCGCCCAATACCGCTACTTGATCGATACTTGCTGGCTCAGCACTGCTGCCGTGTTCTTTTTTCATTTCCGTTGTCGCAAAGAAAATCGAACGAAGCGCTTTAGACTCGTCAGTCATCACCAACTCACCAAAACGTTTCGCTTCTTGCTCTAACCCTTTTTTGATGCCCTTTTCTAAACCATAACGGATGACTTCCAAAATACTATCAACCGCTGGGTAATTGCCCCGTGTTTTCTGTGCGGTTTTCTTTGCCGCTTGCTCAAAAATCACCTTACGACCAAGCCCAGTATTAGACATCAACTTTTCTTTGGTCGACGATTTTTTCTTTTTATGTTTATTTTTGGATGCTTTCTCAAGCATGGACAAAGCCACATCAAATAAAATACTTTGCGGAACACAGGCATCCACCACACCCAGCTTTTTCGCTTTTTTAGCACGAAGCTGTTTGCCCGTTAGAATCATATCAAGCGAAGGCAGTAGCCCAATCAGTCTTGGTAACCGCTGCG
>NZ_JBNGCJ010000625.1:0-2564 GCF_049974785.1 Vibrio genomosp. F10 str. 9ZD137 | reverse complement strand
CGGCTTGAACCGTTTCATCGGCTATCCACTGAGAGACAATGGCACGAATTTTATACATATCATCAATAACGATTTTTTTATCCACGACATTGTGCCCAGCGTCTTTGGCCTGCTCTGCTAAGTATCCACCTGATGTGTCATTTTCTTCTGTGCGAGTATCCGATACGGTTAAAACCGCAATGTTTGCTGCCTGAAATTTGCTTTCTGCGTGACCCATTTGTTCACCTATGTTTAAAGTTGTATTGATATGCCTATCTGGTTAGTTCCCGACCGATGCAAACGGCCAAAGACTGACTAGCCACCGATGGATGCTAAATGAGGCGTAATCCCTGAGTTGCCATCATGCAAATAGTGGCTTTGTGATTTATTTTGTAGCTGCTCTGAAATTCGGCTGATCAAACCTTGTTTCTGTGAATCGCTCTCGAGCAAATCTCTCAATTCAACGCCATGATCGCCAAAAAGACACATGTGTAACTTCCCAACTGACGATACTCGCAGTCGATTACAACTGTCACAGAAACTTTTTTCATAAGGCATGATAAGCCCGATTTCCCCCAGATAGTCTGGATGAACAAATACCTGGGCGGGGCCGTCGTTGACTTCACGAACTTTCAAGATCCACCCATTAGCAATCAACTGATTTCGAATAGCGACACCTGATACATGATGACGCTGAAACAGATCATCCATTTCACCGGTTTGCATCAGTTCTATAAAACGCAGTTGAATGGGTCTGTCTTTTATCCAGTTCAGGAAACTCGGTAATTCATGAGCGTTGAGATCTTTCATCAAAACCACGTTCACCTTAACCTGCGAATAGCCCACTTCAAAAGCGCGATCAATTCCAGCCATCACCTGAGAAAACTTATTCTCACCGGTTATTTGATGAAACATACGCGGGTCTAAGCTATCCACACTCACATTGATATGAGTCAACCCGGCTTGTTGCCATGATTCAACGTGTTTCTCCATACGATAACCGTTGGTCGTTGTCGCGACTTTTTCAATCCCACGAGTTGATGACACGGTATGGATAATATCTTGAAAGTCTTTACGTAGGCTCGGTTCACCACCAGTAATACGCACTTTAGAGGTCCCACATTCAGCAAATGCAGAGACGACACGTTTTACTTCAGGTACCGATAAAAAAGACGAGTTTTTCTGCCCTGAAGGCTTATATCCATCAGGCAGACAATAGGTACATTTAAAGTTACAGACATCTGTAACAGACAGCCGCAAGTAATAAAACTTTCGGTTGAATTGATCTTCGAATTGTTTCGCCACGGAACACCTTTCCAAATACGGGAGGCCAAATCATTTCTAATTTAGCCCTGGTGGCATACAGCCACTGTCTCATTACGCTTATCCTTACCGATATGGTGAACTTAGCTTAATGAGCTCGGAGTTATGGCAACCAAATAAACCATGAGGGCTTACTGGTAGCTAGGCTATAAAATACTGAATATTTTGTTACGATTCCACTCTTGCAGTCAAAAAACCATGCCCGTAACAAAAAATACCCACTTTTAAGTAGTTAACACACGTTAATGACACTAAATTAGTACAAATACACTGACTTCACTTAATATTGTCATTAAAAAGGCGACGGAAAAAAGCAGTAACACCTTAACAAAAAACCATAACGCCTCAACGAAAAGAAGAATGTCATGACTTTATACTCATCAAAAAAAGTGGTCGCCATCGGCGGCGGTCACGGTTTAGGTCGTATGCTTGCGGCACTGAAAGATTTTGGTTCAAATGCAACAGGGATTGTGACAACCACTGACAATGGTGGTTCAACAGGGCGTATACGCCATTGCCAAGGTGGTATTGCATGGGGGGACACGCGAAACTGTATTAATCAGTTGATAACCGACCCATCAATAAGCTCAATGATGTTTGAGTATCGCTTTAAGGGCGCAGGGGAACTGGATGGGCATAACTTGGGCAATTTGATGTTGACGGCATTGGATAATCTATCCGTTCGACCTTTTGAAGCCATTCAACTGATCCGAAACATGCTAAAAGTTGATGTCAATATCGTACCCATGTCAGAGCATCCCTCTGACCTTACCGCATTATCCATGGAGGGGAAATGGGTGACCGGGGAAACGAATGTCGATGAAATGACCGATGATTTAATGCGATTGGATTTGTCTCCAGAAGTGCCCGCGACAAAAGAAGGGGTCACCGCCATAGAGGAAGCGGATTGTATCATTCTGGGGCCAGGCAGCTTTTTGACTAGCATTATGCCGCCACTACTGTTGCCTGAAATCGGTAAAGCCATTTCGACGAACACCAATGCCACTGTGGTTTTTGTTGAGAATTTATCCCCTGAGTTTGGCCCTGCAGGACGCATGAGTTTAAAGCAAAAGCTAGAATGGTGTGAACGAGCCTGCCAAGGCCGTAAAATTGACGTAGTCCTCGGCGATACGCCACACCCAGAAATAGACCAGGAATGGCATTGTTTAACCACCGAGCTGGCTTCTCCAAATCGCGATTGGCGACACGATAGAAGCAAACTGCAAGCAGCCATTGAACAATTACTCGGTAGCTAGTCGCTA
>NZ_JBNGCJ010000624.1:0-7032 GCF_049974785.1 Vibrio genomosp. F10 str. 9ZD137 | reverse complement strand
CGCTCTTCCGATCTCAATAAAGATGAATACCCCTAAGCAGGCGGCTAGCAGTTTAGAACCGCGTTTACTCTTCACACGAGTTTGTGCCCACTCGGCAAATGCTCGAGTACCGCCAGACATGGTTAAAAGAGCGGTCATCATGCCTAATAAAAGCAAGAAACCAACGATACTCATGTTCCATGAGTTAATGCTTCCGTCTTCAATAAAGACACTTGATACGGTTTTACCGACGTACCCGGCCATGCCGTTGGCGGAGTAATCAGTAAGTAGCAACGCACCGAGTACGATGCCGACACCAAGCGAAATTAGAACGCGGCGGGTAATAATAGCAAGACTTAACGCCACAATTGGAGGCAAGAGTGACAAAGGGGATGATGCAAAATCGATTAAATTCATGATCTTCAAAAACCAGTTAGTAATGGCAAGAGATCTACTGCAGAAAAATTTCGTGATAGTAACTCATCGAAATTTCATTGAACGAAGTGAAAGGCTAACAATGACAAAAACCTAACTCTACAGTAGCGCTCCATAGTGTAAAAATTATAGACTATGGCAGTGATGTACCTATTGAGTACACCCCCAGCAAAAGGTGATGATTTCACACTTTCACTTCGGCGAAATAGCCTTTTAATGTTATTCATTGGCATCACCCCAATAACATCGACTCTTCTATCTCGCGCCTCTACCGTGCAAGGTATAAAAAACCGCTGTTACTTTAAATTAACAACAATTTAACTAGCCTCACACTTAAAGCGGATTCTATTGTACTTACAAACCACCTCTTTGCAATATTTAACTCGAAATAAGCTATCAATAATAAATTTTATCCACCAACAGTGCTAACACTCCACGCGCTTTATTATGCAACACGTGAAATACGTGAACTGTTCGACTATTTCTATTAAGGCAAACTTTTTTCTAATATCTGATACAATAATTACCTCTATTTACATTAATATGACGATATATAATCTATTTATATGCTAGTATTTATTTTGATTTCATTATTGTGTTAAATCTATTTGCAGATTAATATCAGCCAATACAATTTATTTTCATAGGAATAGACATGTCGGAACTATCAAAAACACTATTAAATATTCGTAGCCTTCGTGCCTTTGCTCGCGAATTAACCTTAGAGCAACTAGAAGAAGCCTTAGATAAATTAACGATTGTTGTTCAAGAGCGTAACGAAGCTGAAGCTGAAGAGCGTGCAGCTAAAGCGGAACAAGAACAAAAACTGGCCGCCATTGCTGAACAGATTTCAAAAGACGGTATTGATGTTGAAGCGCTTATTTCTGCGTTATCCGGCGAAACAAAAACTAAGACGGGTAAAGTAAAAGCTAAACGTGCTCCTCGCCCTGCAAAATATAAGTATGTAGATACTAATGGCGAAGAAAAGACTTGGACCGGTCAAGGCCGTACACCTTCTGCAATTCAAACTCAGCTTGATGCGGGTAAATCATTAGAAGAATTTGCACTTTAATTTCGTTTTTTAAAACATCATTAAATATAAAAGGCTCCTTTAAAGGAGCCTTTCTCTTTTATCGTTCCCAATAAGATTCTTCTAAGCTGTCTTCCCTTTCAGGTAAACCCTTCGATAATCTTGGTGAATGCTGAGCTAATACTTCATAGCTCGCTCTATTAGAATATTTACACACTTGTGAAAACGATGAGTAAGTCAGAAATGTATGAGCATGCTTACTTGAGTTTGGAATATTTTCACGGTGATATGTGTTAGCAGCCATATCATGCAGTAACGCAGAGAGGGCGGCATCTCCTGCCCCATTGGTATTTTTAATTTTCTCTGGCCCGCCCATATATGGCGCTATATGTGAATACACCTTAATCGGATTATCACACATAGATTTCGCTGCAGGTCGGCTAAACTCATATCGATTAAATTCAGCAATCGATCCTGGCATTAATGGTAACGACGTTTCTCGTTTCGCCGCATCTTCCGTATAGCCCGCCATAAATAAGCCAACAGGGCCAGCCGTACATAAAACTAAATCAACCCAATTCAAAGTAATATCTGCAGCGACTAAAGGATCGTGTTCACCAGTTAAAGCTTCCGATTCTTCTTCATTCATTGCAACAACGGAAATATGTTCTTTTAAAAATTCTTGCCAGAATAAAGGATCATTCTGAATAACGTATTTTGTTCCTAACGTTAATACGACTGGGACATTATTCTTCTTTGCATACTCAATTGCTTTCATCGTTGCTAGAGGCATTGGGTCGCCCTCTTTACAGCGAACTAAATAAGCGGTGATAACCAGAGCTGAAGCATTTTTAAATATAGATTCAGGAATACTGTCTGGATGAAGTTGATTCATTTGACCTTCACTGATTGCAAAAGTCCGTTCTCCATCTTCCGTTATCAAAGCAAAACATCGCCCTATTGCGCCATCAACACCTTGCAGATGATTAAGATCCATTCGGCTCGACGTATTGCATAAATATTGATAACCATAACTGCCAATTTTAATATCTTGGCTCATCACCCCTAATAAAGTAGAACGGTCATCGGCTAACACGGAATAATTATGCAGCGTATTCCCAATGGTTCCGCCAGCATGTTCATTCGTGATTAGCTGCTCTTTTTTTAAATGATTGTATAGCGCTTCAGCGGTTGCATCATCAATAACTAATGAGTGCCCTTTGCTCAAATTATATTCTTCAATAAGATCAGAGGTTACTTTCGCTTCGATATCAACAAGCGTTTGATCAATGCCAATAATATGGGTTTGTGACATTTTTTTACTTTCTTGAGCTTGACTCACTAAAGGATCACGAGCGTGAACAGGAAAATAATGCTTGGATTTGCGTTGACCAGGGAATTTCATAAGCGACAGTTCGTATTAAGGATGAAGGGTGGATTCTACCGCGCTCAATAACACGCGGCAATCTAGCTAATTGTAGCAAACGTTTGCGATGGTAAAATTTATTCACCTTCCATAAAGCTCAGGTCTGGTAGACGATCTAAATGCTCTGAATAACGTTTTAAATTGAACTCGCCTTCATTTTTCATGACATCAAAAATCTCTATCGACATACAACATGCCATCATTGCAACCGCATCATCACGTGAAGTCCCCGTCATCATCAGGCGCATCAGCGTTTCTTTTACCTTCATTGGATTTCCATCTTCAAGCTGATTCTCAATCACTTGAATAAGCTCTTCTTCTTGCATGAATTCGTTTTGTTCAGACATTTTATGACCTCGTTATTCGTTTCGTCGCACTATGCCATAGCTGAGCAAATAACTTCTACATTAATACGATTTTTTTCATCAAATGACGTTATGATTCTAGCCTAGAAACTGTCACCGCTTTCCTGTTTCTGTTAGAATCTGCGACCAGTTATAGTAAGTGGTAATAAGTCATGTCAAACAACAGCCAAAAGAAAGTCATTGTCGGAATGTCTGGGGGTGTCGATTCATCCGTTTCAGCGTATCTTCTTCAGCAGCAAGGTTATCAAGTCGAAGGCTTGTTCATGAAGAATTGGGAAGAAGACGATAATGAAGAGTATTGTACTGCGGCTGAAGATCTCGCTGATGCTCAAGCTGTCTGTGACAAATTGGGGATACACCTGCATACCATCAATTTTGCTGCAGAATATTGGGATAATGTGTTTGAGTACTTCCTAGAGGAATATAAAGCCGGAAGAACCCCTAACCCTGATATTCTTTGTAACAAAGAGATTAAATTTAAAGCATTCCTCGATTTTGCTGATGACGTGCTTGATGCTGATTATATTGCAATGGGCCACTACGTTAGCCGTACCTTTCCTGAAGGCGAAGGGAAACCACAAATGCTTCGTGGCCTAGATAGCAATAAAGATCAGAGCTATTTCTTATATACATTAAGTCATGAGCAAGTGGCCCGTAGCCTTTTCCCTGTTGGCGAACTAGAAAAACCCGAAGTGCGTCGAATTGCTGAAGAGCAAGGGCTAATTACTGCAAAGAAAAAAGACTCTACCGGTATCTGCTTTATCGGCGAGCGAAAATTCACCGATTTCTTATCGCGTTACCTACCTGCTCAGCCAGGTAAAATCGAGACACCAGAAGGCACTGTGATTGGCGAACATCAAGGTTTGATGTATCACACCCTAGGCCAGAGAAAAGGCTTACACATTGGCGGCCAAAAAGGCGGCGGCGGTAATGAAGAACCTTGGTATGTAGCAGAAAAAGATCTGAAACGTAACGTTCTTATTGCGGTACAAGGTGGCGATCACCCTCTTCTAAAATCTCAAGGGTTGATAGCATCACAGCTTCACTGGGTAGACAGAAACACGATCACCGAGCCACTCACCTGCACTGTGAAGACTCGCTATCGTCAAACAGACATTAAGTGCACCATTATCCCTATGGATGATGAAAACATTAAAGTCATTTTTGACGAACCCCAAGTTGCTGTCACACCTGGCCAATCCGCTGTCTTTTATTCAGATAATGTTTGCCTCGGTGGCGGTATTATCGAACAACGTATTTAACTAATTCGTAAACTGGAGTACTACTACGTGGCGAATTCTCTGTATGACCGTACTATAGCCTTTGCTGGTATATGCCAAGCTGTTTCATTAGTTCAACAAGTAGCCAAAGATGGTGAGTGTGATAGCGATGCCTTTAAAACCTCACTGCATGCTGTCATTAATACCAGCCCCAATAGTACCTTAGATGTGTTCGGCAGTGAGCAAGATCTAAAACTTGGGTTGCAGTGTTTGGTAAAAGGAATCGACAGTACACCCGCGGGCAGCGAAGTAACTCGCTATATCATCAGCCTAATGGCTCTCGAGAAAAAACTCAGTTTACGCAATGATGCTATGTCTCAGCTCGGCGATCGTATACAGATGTTGGAGCGACAGTTGGACCATTTTGAACTGCTTGATGACCAAATGCTCAGTAACCTAGCCAGTGTTTATCTGGATGTGGTTAGTCCTATAGGCCCTCGTATTCAGGTTTCTGGAACACCAGCTGTCTTACAGCATACGACTAACCAGCACAAAGTTCGTGCATTATTGTTGTCGGGTATACGCAGTGCGGTTCTTTGGCGTCAAGTTGGGGGCAAACGTCGCCACTTAATTTTTGGTCGCAAGAAAATGGTCGAACAAGCTCAGATTCTATTAGCCAGAATGTAGCCAGGCTGAACATATACACAGCTTGCGAACTATCGCGAGCTGACTTTTTAGCCAACTCACTGTCTCTATTCGCTCAATGTAACTTTCGCGCAAACGATTGCGCAATGTTCGTGACAACAAGAGCAGTTATTGGTATAAAGCTCACAATTATTTAGAAACATAAGTTTTGAAAACACAAATTTTGAAACTCAATTCAGGAGAACACCATGGATTTGTCAGCGTTAACTGCTGTATCACCGGTAGATGGCCGTTACGGAAGTAAGACGATTGCTTTACGCAGCATCTTTAGTGAGTTTGGACTACTAAAGTACCGCACTATTGTCGAAGTTCGTTGGTTGCAAAAACTAGCTGCAACGGCAGGTATTGCTGAAGTTCCAGCGTTTAGCGCAGAAGCGAATCAATTCCTAGATAACATTGCAGCGAACTTTAACGAAGAAGACGCAGCACGTATCAAAGAAATTGAACGCACGACTAACCACGATGTGAAAGCGGTAGAATATTTTCTAAAAGAGAAAGTCGCAGACAACGCAGAGCTTCATGCGGTTAATGAGTTCATCCACTTTGCATGTACTTCAGAAGATATCAATAACACGTCACACGCACTAATGCTAAAAGAAGCGCGTGAAACAGTTATCCTACCTGAAATTAAAAACATCATTGACGCGATTAAAGCACTGGCTGTTGAATACCGCGACATTCCATTGCTTTCTCGTACGCACGGTCAACCTGCCTCTCCAAGCACAATGGGTAAAGAGATGGCAAACGTTGCATACCGTATGGAGCGTCAATACAAGCAGATCGCTGATGTTGAAATTCTTGCAAAAGTAAACGGCGCGGTTGGCAACTACAACGCGCACCTTTCTGCTTATCCTGAACTGGATTGGCACAATTTTAGCGAAGAGTTCATCACTGAATCTCTTGGTGTAAGATGGAACCCATACACAACTCAAATTGAACCTCACGATTACATCGCTGAGCTATTCGATGCGATTGCACGTTTCAATACGATTCTTATCGATTTTGATCGTGATGTTTGGGGCTATATTGCTCTTGGTCACTTCAAACAGAAGACCATCGCTGGTGAAATCGGATCGTCGACGATGCCACATAAAGTAAACCCTATCGACTTTGAAAATTCGGAAGGTAACCTTGGTTTAGCGAACGCAATGTTTAACCACCTATCTCAAAAGCTGCCTATTTCTCGCTGGCAACGTGACTTAACCGATTCAACGGTATTGCGTAACCTAGGTGTGGGTGTTGGCTATGCAATCATTGCTTATACTTCGACGCTTAAAGGTATTAGTAAGCTAGAAGTGAACCGTGAAGCACTACTGGCAGATCTTGATAAGAACTGGGAAGTACTTGCTGAGCCTGTACAAACTGTGATGCGTCGCTACGGCATTGAAAAGCCTTATGAAAAGCTTAAAGAGCTTACTCGTGGTAAGCGAATCGATGGTGAAGCTATGCGTAACTTTATTGACGGCCTTGAGCTTCCTGAAGCTGAAAAAGTGCGTCTAAAAGAAATGACACCCGCTAACTACATCGGTCAAGCCATTGAGCTAACTGATAAGCTATAACTGACACATTGCCATTGTAAACATGGCAAAAAACAGTAGAAAGTAACAAACAACAAAAAGGGCTCTAATGAGCCCTTTTTAATCTCTAATTATTTGTCACCCTTAAACCCTCTTGTCTCTGAATAATAAGGTTTAAGTCGATTGACTAGCCAGCCGTGTTTAGCTGTAATCGTAGCTTTTTAACGCTGCAATACGCTTATCCAACGGCGGATGACTCATAAGAAGCTCAGTCATAGAGCGCTTACCATTAATACCGAAGGCCATCATAGAACCTTCTAATTGGGGTTCGTGACTGACTTTCAAACGCTCTAGA
>NZ_JBNGCJ010000623.1:0-1969 GCF_049974785.1 Vibrio genomosp. F10 str. 9ZD137 | reverse complement strand
CCGCAAAACCGACTTCAGGGTTCGCATGAATATGCTCAAAGATTTGGCTTAAACGTTGCTGGTCAGCGGCAACAGAATCAGCTAATGATGTGGTTGGTGCAGCTACGGCGTTGATAGAAAGTGCGCTTAAGATTGCAGTTGTGATTAGTAGTTTTTTCATGTTGGTATCCTCAGTTTTTGTCATTGGTTAAGACATTCAATTTGTCTATGCCGAGAATATTACCGAGTTTTTAGCAACACTATTAATCAGGTAGTGTGGATTATATCAACGCCGTTTGTTCATACGACTTAACGGATAAATTCAAAATCAGATAACAACAAACCGTGACTATATAGATAAAAAGTAAGGCCATGAAATAGACGTCATAAAACAACTCTTACAAAGTCTGTGGTGTTAATCCATGCTGTGTGATTTAAATGCTTGCTTTTACCAACTGTATTATCCATTCCGAAACAAAATCCAATTAAATAACTTAACTAAGGATAATCAGATGATTAACTACAAAACATTATTATTAACAGCATTACCATTATTTACCTTCAATACATTTGCAGAAGAGGTGGCTGCGCCAGACATGAGCGATCCTACTGCAGTGTATACTTCTGTTGGTGTGGGTTACGGCACATCGGGCTATAACGCAAAAATAGGCTTAAAGTTACCTAGTACAAGCAGTAATGAGGCCAATATGCTTAACTTAGAGGTTAAAAATGGGGGAGATACATTCCGTGGCCGCTTCTTTAATGTTGATAACTCTACTGGCGGAGCAATTAGCGTCGATGCTGGTTATGACCGTAATAGTGGTGTTGCAAATATTTCTGCTGGCGCATTAACCACACTACCACTATCAGAGAATATTGTTTTCTATCCAGGGTTATATCTTGGCGGAATGATAGGGGACCGATTGAATGTTGATAATCATACAACAGGTGTAGACATAAAGGCATTGACAGCAACAGGGCAACTCTATACGAACTTCAAGCTTACAGATAAGTTGTGGCTAAATGTAAACCCATCTTTTACTACAAGTTTATATGGTATTAAGACCGATACGTTTGATCTTGAGGTCGCGATTGGTTACCAAATAACTCCAGTCTTTAATGCTCGTTTTTACCACAATAATAATGTTGGCGTTGGGCATTATGATAAAGAGAGTTATAAATCAATGACACGTCTTGAGTTTAACTACGCATTTTAGCTTTTCTAAAGTGAATATGAGACTGCAATGCGAGTTAGCGCTTAACTGACAGGCATTGCAGCGTACAGGGTCTTGGTTTATTTGGCTATCTTAAAGGGTGTTTTTAAAGATTTTGCCGTCTTTCATCATTAGGTCCATCTCTGTTAGGTGAGAAGCATCTTTTTTGGCATCGTTCGCTTCACCAAACCACGTATCACGACCGCCAATTAACCTAATGTCTTCAAGCGGGTTACCATCGATAAGTAAGATATCAGCATAAGCCCCCACTTCGATAACACCTAATTTGCCGTCAGAATATGGGTCAATCCACAGCTGCATCAGTTCAGCAGAGATACGACCTGAGGTTGAAGTCATTGCTCGTAGTGCCGAAAAGTTACCGAACATATCCGCGTTTTAGCCAGATTTCGTGGTCAATTTGCTTGGCACAGGTACCCACCACACCAACACAGTCCACATTGAATGCACGGCGATAAAACCATCTACCTCAGCTTTTGCCATCTCTTGCTGGTAGGTACCAAATGCTGCTTGAGCAGAATGTAGCTTCTTCTGAATCAATGGATCTTGCACTACTGGAATGGTGGCAAGATCTGGAGAGAAAGCGGTTAAGTTAGTGGCAATAAATGCACCTTGTTGATTGAATTTCTCCGCCATCTCCGCTTTAAACATAAAGCCGTGTTCAAGTGATTTTACGCCATTGTCCAATGCTTAATGCATCGCTTTCTCAGAGTAAACGTGTGTAGCAACGTAGGAGCCGTAAGACTCGGCAATCGCCA
>NZ_JBNGCJ010000622.1:0-17129 GCF_049974785.1 Vibrio genomosp. F10 str. 9ZD137 | reverse complement strand
TAAACACGACCGGCTGTGAAGTTGTTTCGCTTAGTCATTTTGGTACGAATGAAACGTTCGTAGTGACCAAGGTCAAGGTCAGTTTCAGCGCCATCTTCGGTAACGAACACTTCACCATGCTGAGTTGGACTCATCGTGCCCGGATCAACGTTGATGTAAGGGTCAAGCTTCATCATGGTCACTTTGAGGCCACGAGCTTCTAAAATAGCAGCCAAAGATGCTGCTGCAATACCTTTACCTAGAGAGGATACAACCCCGCCAGTAACAAAAATGTAATTTGTCGTCATGTTTAACCTGAAATTGGTTGAATGAGGGAAATGGACTACTTCTGGACGGGGTATAAATATACCAGAAGCCCCTTATCGCCACAACGTGAAATCTATCACACTGTGGTTTTTTATTTTTTGCTCCAAATCAAATTGTTTAACCACTTTTAAGTTAGTCAATATTCAAAATGAGTCAACTTTCACCCACTAGTAAACAGAAAATACGATTTATTCTAGATTCTTCTTCAACTTTTCTAAGCGCTTAACTTCATCCCACATAGCATCGAGTTGCTTCAAATTGAAATCCGTTAACGTCTTGTTTTTTTGATTCACCAGCCCTTCAATCTGCTGAAAACGTCGGGTAAATTTAAGGTTTGCTTTACTTAATGCCGACTCTGGGTTTTGCCCCAAATGACGAGAAAGATTCACAACTGCAAAGAGCAAATCACCCAGTTCACTTTCTACTCGTTCTGAATCAACCTCAGCTTGCAACGCTTCTTCCATGACCTCATCAATCTCTTCATGGATCTTTCCCACAACAGGCCCTAACGTGTCCCAGTCAAAACCAAATTGAGCACATTTCTTCTGAATTTTGATCGCACGAGGAAGAGCAGGAAGCGAGTTAGGGATAGCGTCTAAAATACTATCCAATTTCAGTTCACCGTTATCGTCGAGGTTCTTCGTTCTATCTTGATTTTTAGCCGCTTTCTCTTTCGCTTTTTCAATATCCCAGTTGGCATTGATCGCTTCTTCGCTGTCAAATTGAACATCTGAAAATACATGCGGGTGACGACGAGTGAGCTTTTCATTCACCGTGTTTACCACATCTGAAAAATCAAACAGCGCTTGTTCCTTTGCGATTTGACTATAGAAAATCACTTGAAACAGAAGATCACCCAATTCTTCTTTTAAATTTGGCCAGTCTCGATTATGAATCGCATCCACCACTTCATAGGTCTCTTCTATGGTGTGGGGAATAATGGTGTCGAAGGTTTGCTTTTGGTCCCAAGGGCAGCCATTGTCAGGATCACGTAGCTTCGCCATTATTTGTTCTAACTGTTCAATTGGATGACTCATTTCTCTTATTCCTCTATACAAAAAGGTGAGCAGCCAAAACCACTCACCTCTATTCCATTATTGTCTCTGAGTTTTTTACTTGGTCGTTAGCGCTTCTAATAAAGGCAACAAACTTTCGAGGCGCCTTTGCATAGCTCGCCTATGTGATGGTGCGAGCATAACGCAGTTAGAGTGCTAAATACGACGTAAAAAATTAGCCTAGACGTTTCACGCTCATCACATCTTTCAATTGCTCTACGCGCTGTGTGACTCGGCCCAAAATCTCGATATTACTCAGCTCTAAATCAAAATCCATGATTGAAAGCTGTCGCTTATAATCACTGCGACTCTTCATGCTGGTGACTTTAATTTTTTCGTTCGCGAGCAACGAGGTAATATCTTTCAATAATCCGCTTCGCTCCATCGCCTCAATGCGCACCGTTAAGATGTAAGATCCGACAAAGCCGCTTCCCCACACTGTATCGATGATACGCTCTGGTGCGTGGTGGTTCAGCTCCGCTAGCTGCTCACAGTCAGCTCGGTGAACGGAAATACCTCGGCCTTGAGTGATATACCCTTTAATTTCATCACCAGGAATAGGCTGACAACAACGCGCTAAATGCGTCATTAAATTATCAACGCCCTCAACAACGACCGCATCTTTCTTTGGACGACTGTGCACAACCGGTTTATTTTCTGCCTCTTGCAATCGTTCCAGAGCTTGTTGATCTTCTTCTTCTGCAGTGGGCTTATTCACTAATGCGTTAATGTGATTAACCACCTGATTAATCCGCAAATCACCACTGCCAACCCCCGCGTAAAGCTCATCGGTTGTATTGACATTAAACCGTTTTAAGGCGTACTCCTGTGCATGTTTTAGAGTTGCACCAACCTTTGCTAATTCCGCCTCTAGAATCTCTTTACCCGCTTCTAGGTTTTTCTCTCGGCTTTGTTTTCTAAACCACGCATTGATTTTAGCGCGCGCCCGTCCTGAATGAACAAAACCTAAGGTTGGGTTTAGCCAGTCACGAGAAGGATTAGGTTCTTTCTGGGTAATGATTTCAACTTGATCACCCATGGTGAGTTTGTGGGTAAACGGAACAATACGACCCGCAACTTTGGCACCAATGCAGCGGTGCCCAACCATTGAGTGAATGTGGTAGGCAAAATCCAGAGGCGTCGCCCCCATAGGTAAATCAACCACATCTCCGCGAGGCGTAAAGGCATAAACGCGGTCATCAAAAACTTGGCTTCGAACTTCATCCAGCATTTCACCTGAATCTGACATCTCTTCTTGCCAGTCAATCAGTTTACGCAACCAGGTGATCTTTTCGTCGTAACCGCTTCGAACCGTAGACGCGCCCTCTTTGTATTTCCAGTGAGCCGCCACACCTAGCTCAGAATCTTCATGCATCTGCTTCGTTCTGATCTGAATCTCTATGGTTTTACCTTCAGGCCCTAAAACGACGGTATGGATAGACTGATAACCATTGGGTTTTGGGTTGGCGACATAGTCATCAAACTCGCTCGGAAGGTGTTTGTATTTCGTATGGACAACACCTAATGCGGCGTAACAATCTTGCAATTGATCGGCAATGATTCGTACGGCGCGGACATCAAAAAGCTCGTCAAACTCTAAGCTCTTTTTCTGCATTTTTCGCCAAATGCTGTAAATATGTTTAGGTCGCCCACTAACTTCAGCATTAATACTAGACACCGTCATTTCAGACGTTAAGTCATCAACAAAATCAGTAATGTACTGCTCACGGACAATGCGACGCTCCGAAAGCTGTTTAGCAATTTGTTTGTACGTTTCGGGCTGCTGGTAACGGAAAGCATAATCTTCAATTTCCCACTTTAGCTGACCGATACCCAAACGGTTCGCCAATGGCGCGTAAATGTTGGCACACTCTTTTGCTGCCGCTCTACGCACATCATCTGGGGCCTTTTTTACTTCAATAAGATTACAAATTCGCTCAGCCAGTTTGATAACGACACAACGAAAATCGTCGACCATCGCCAATAACATCCGGCGAACATTATCAACCTGATTGGAAGCGGCACTGCCCTCAAGTGTCACGTTCAACTGACCAAGCGCGGCCATTTCTTCAACGCCATCAATCAGCTTGATCGTCTCTTTACCGTAACTCTCTTCAAAGAGTTCACGTTCAAAGGCACCAACCGATACTAATGGGAAAAGCTGGGCAGCGACTAACGTGGCTTTATCCATAGACAAAGTCACTAAAATTTCGTTCATTTCACGCCCGCGCCATAATAGCAACTGCGCATCTTCACGACCTTCCACCACTTTTTCACAATGGCGGTACACTTCTTTAAGTCGCTTGGTAATATTCTTGTCTTGTCCTAGGCTAGCCACCCAGTTATCTAAATCAAACTGTTCGTTTGGTTTTAAATGCGCGCTTCTTACCGCAACCATCTTCTCATCCTAGAAAATATTATTATGTTTTCGACTGATCTTTTGGTGATTAGTTCTTGTTGATTGGTTCTATTTTTCAAACAGAGCCATAGACTCTAAATGACTGGTATGAGGAAACATATCCAACATACCTAATTTGGTCAGTTGATAGCCCTGTTCAAGTAAGCTCTGACTATCCCTTGCAAGGGTAGCAGGATTGCAAGAAACATAAACCACGCTTTTCGCGCCAAATTGAGAAATTTGATCTACGATCCCGCTCGCTCCTGCTCTGGCTGGGTCAAGAAGAACCTTATCGAATTTTTCTTCGGCCCAAGGCTGTGTGATCAGATCCTGCTCTAAGTTTGCTTGATAAAAACGGGCATTATCCAGCGCATTGTCAATGGCGTTTTTACTCGCTTGCGCTACCATTTCTTCAACCCCCTCAACCCCCACCACTGCATTCACTTTCTGGGCTATGGGTAAGCTAAAGTTCCCCAAACCGCAGAATAGGTCGAGCACTCGGTCTTGGCTGGAAAGATCAAGCCAATCCATCGCTTGCTCAACCATTTTGGCATTTACTTCTTGGTTTACCTGAATAAAGTGATTAGGTATAAAAGACATCTTAACCCCTGCATCCTGGTAATAAGCTGGCTCCCCTGTGACTAAATCCAACTGATCATTGCTTGGCATTAAGTACAGAGTCGCCTGATGTCGCTGTGCCAGTTCCGTCAAAGCATGGCTATCTTTTTCTGCTAACAGTTGAAGATGGCGCAATACCAATACAATACCATTATCCGCCTTGACCAATTCGACATGACCCAATGTTTCTGGCTTTTTAAACTGAGAAAGGAGTGATTTCAGTTCTGGCAGCAATGCACTTAAAGAAGGTTCAAGCACCCCACAATGGTCGATATTTACGATCTGTTTACTCTGTTTTTTTCTAAAACCAAACTGAAGCTTTCGCGTTTTTTTGTCCACAAAGACGCTGATTCGTGCACGGCGTCGATACCCTTTGTCATCACCAGACAGCATGGGAGATAAAGCCAGTTCTTGTCCTGCGAACTTACTCATGAGCTGGCTAAGTGACTGCTGTTTATATTCACGTTGTGCTGAATGCTCTAAGTGCTGTAAGTTACAACCGCCGCACTCTTTATAGTAAGAGCAAAATGGATCCACACGCTGAACGCTAGGCTCAAGGACTTTTATCAATTGGGCTCGAGCAAATTTACTCTTACTTTCCGTTAGCTGAACCACTACTTTTTCACTTGGCAACGCTTGATCGATAAAAACAGGCTTTTTATTGAGGAAAGCGATTCCCGAGCCGAGGTTATCGAGCTTTTCAACCAATACTGACTGATGCTTTGTTTCTATTTGAGTTTTCTTTTTTGGTTGGAAAAAACGTGCCATGCGCTAAGTGCCTAAAGTCATTACTGCTGATTAATTTACCCCCAGCATCACTATTTCTCACTGGGTATATTGTCGAATGGTGTCGACTTGATTAAGCTAGCAAATTAGCTTAATAATTCGCTTTGCGGGTTATTTTCCCATATCCAACCCGCGATGTTTAGATAATAATGACTAGATATGGTTTACGAGCGCGAGTTATTACTCTTACTCTCGCGCCAACCCTAATAATTGGCTTGTTACTCAGTAGTTTCTTTTCTTTTAATCGTTACCACGATCTCGAGACACAAGTCATTCAATCTGGGTTAAATATAATAGAACCTTTGGCGATCGCCAGTGAAGACGGCATGCGCAACCAAAGCCATGAGGCCGTGCGACGCCTCATTAGTTACTCTCATCGAAAAAATTCCAAGTTTGTTCGCAGTATTGCTGTTTTTGACGCAAAACATGAACTGTTTGTGACGTCAAATTTCCACCCTAATTTTGAGTCGCTGACTTTCCCTAAAGAGCAGGCAATACCTCTTCATAGCTCTTCGCTGCTGAATGATAACTCTCTTATTTTACGAACCCCTATTTTGCCTGAATCACGATTGGCCATCGCGACAGAATTGGAAGGTGAAGGGGAAAGCCAGGCATTCGGTTACATCGCAATCGAGCTGGATCTTTCTTCTTTGCGCCTTCAGCAATATCAAGAGATTCTGCTTTCTGTATTAATTCTGCTGCTTGGACTAGGGCTTTCGGCCATCTTTGCAATGCGCTTGATGCACGATGTGACGCGTCCTATCGAGCACATGAAAAATATGATTCAGCGTATTCGTCGCGGACACATTGATGTGCGTATCGAAGGTAAGATGCACGGCGAATTGGACTCATTGAAAAATGGCATCAATGCCATGGCGGAATCCCTGTCGGCCTACCACAGTGAAATGCAGCACAGCATTGATCAGGCTACGTCGGATCTTCGAGAAACACTTGAGCAGTTAGAAATTCAGAACGTAGAGTTAGATATTGCGAAGAAACGGGCTCAAGAAGCGGCGCGAGTAAAATCGGAGTTTCTTGCCAATATGTCCCACGAACTGAGAACACCGCTAAATGGTGTGATTGGTTTCACCAGACAGATGCTCAAAACTCAGTTAACCAACAGCCAAACAGATTACCTACAGACTATTGAAAAATCGGCCAATAACCTGTTGAGCATTATCAATGATATTTTGGATTTTTCTAAACTGGAAGCTGGAAAACTGGCACTCGAAAATATCCCATTTGAATTCCAAGACAGCCTTGAAGAAGTCGTTAATCTACAGGCGACATCGGCTCACGAAAAAGGCTTAGAATTGACGCTCAAAGTCGATCCTAAAATCCCCGTTGGTCTGGTGGGCGATCCCCTGCGAATTCAGCAAGTACTGACCAATCTGGTGGGCAACTCCATTAAATTTACGGAACGAGGCAATATCGATATCAGTGTTGAGCTTCGTTCACAAAAAGATGACATGGTTGAGTTGCAGTTTATGGTCAAAGATACCGGTATAGGTATCTCTGAGCGACAACAGGCGCAATTATTCCAAGCCTTTAGCCAAGCTGATGCGAGTATTTCACGTCGCTATGGCGGTACGGGGCTTGGTTTGGTTATTACCCAAAAACTGGTCAGTCAGATGGGGGGAGAAATCAGCCTAACCAGCCGCTTGCACCAAGGTTCAACCTTCTGGTTTACCTTGAGACTTCATGCTACCGATATGCCATTGAGCGCCCTCATCGATTCTAAGGTCTTAGAACAACAGCATTTATTACTCATTGAGCCGAACATGCAAGCCGCCTCGGTGATCCAGCAAACGCTGATTCAAGAAGGCTTAATTGTCACTTATCGCTCGTCGATGCCTGAAGAGAATGAACGCTATGATTACGTTATTCTCAACCTAGCACCGAATAAAAATGCCTCTGTGGACACCATTGCAGAATGGGTAGAAAAAGCCAAGACCGTGTCTCCTAACGTAATTGTAGGGACGCCAAGTACCGAATTGGCTCTGGCCGATCATCTTATTCAAACTCATGATGTTCAATGTATTACCAAGCCTTTGTCTCGCAAAAAGCTCCTCCAAACAATGATAGCGAATCAACCGCCAACGCTGTTACCGGCCATAGAGCAGACTTACCATGAGACGCTACCCTTAAAGGTCATGGCTGTTGACGATAATCCCGCGAACTTGAAACTGATTACTGCGCTACTGCAAGAGCGTGTGGAAAGTATCATCGCTTGTACCAACGGTAAAGATGCGGTGCAGCAAGCGGAGAATCATGCCTTTGATATCGTACTTATGGATATTCAAATGCCTCATATGGATGGCGTAACGGCATGTCATAAAATCAAACAAACTGAGCTCAACGCCAACACACCTGTTGTTGCCGTCACGGCCCACGCAATGGCAGGTGAAAGAGAACGTCTACTTAATGCTGGCATGGATGATTACTTAACAAAACCGATTGAAGAACACGTATTGCAGCAGGTTTTGGTTCATTGGAATCCAAACACCTCAGAGAGTGACGTAGAGAAACTCTATATTTCCCCGTCGGATAACAACATTAACCCGCCGCCGGTGACCGATACGAAGCGTTTGGATGATACAACGAGTAACCAAACTATTATCATTGACTGGCAAGCCGCGTTAAAACAAGCCGCAAATAAAGAAGATTTAGCAAAAGAGATGCTCACCATGCTAGTGAGTTATATTCCTGAAGTGAATGGGTACATTAATGCGGCGTTAGAAGACGACCAAGAAGAGACTCACGATCTTATTCATCATATTCATAAGTTGCACGGAAGTTGCTCTTATTGTGGTGTCCCTAAACTTAAACATGTTTGTGCCACTCTTGAAACAGCACTTCGTTCAGGGAAGAGTATCGAAGAGGTCGAACCTGAGCTGTTTGAGCTTCAAGATGAAATGGATAAAGTACTAGCCTCGGCTAAATTGCACTTAGAGGATTAAGATTCTAGCAGAACCGTTGCTACTGCATACCGACGTTCATCTGAAATCGTCAGGTGAATGTGGGTTACCCCCATTTTTTCTGACAGTTCGAGAGCTTTGTTAGAAAGAGATAACATCGGTTTGCCGAGTTGATCGTTACTGATAGTGAAATCTTGAAATGATACGCCTTGAGCAATGCCCGTACCCAGCGCTTTTGATGCTGCTTCTTTAGCGGCAAAACGCTTGGCTAAAAAGCGCCCTTTCTGTTTTAACCCCCGATACGATTCCATCTCAGAATTCGTCAGTATTCTTTGTGCAAAAGCCTCTCCTGAACGGGAGAGGGCTTTTTCAATGCGTTCAATCTCGGCAATATCGGTTCCTAAACCAAGAATGGACATCGCTTTTAACCTCGAGCTGCTTGCATGATGGCTTTCATGTCTGCAACCGATTTAGATAAACCATCAAACACCGCTCTGCCCATAATGGAGTGACCGATATTCAGTTCATAAATCTCAGGCAAAGCCGCAATAGGAGCGACATTGTGATACGTCAAACCATGTCCAGCATTAACAATAATGCCTAAGTCATCGGCGTAGCTCGCAGCAGCGGCAATCTTTTTCAATTCATCTTGTTGGTCAGCTTCGGTTTTTGCTTCGGCATAATGACCAGTGTGCAATTCGATGTAAGGAGCTCCGGTCGCTTTTGCTGCGTCGATTTGTTCTCTATCGGCATCAATGAACAAAGAAACCTTAATACCCGCATTGGTCAATTTTTCTGTTGCTGCTTTAATTTTCTCTAGCTGACCTGCGACATCTAATCCACCTTCCGTTGTCAGCTCTTCACGTTTTTCAGGCACAAGACAAACAAACTCTGGTTTTGTTTCTAATGCAATATCCACCATTTCATCAGTCACGGCCATTTCTAGGTTCATTCGTGTTTGCAGCGTTTCACGTAAAAGGCGAACATCACGATCGACAATATGACGGCGATCTTCACGAAGGTGAATGGTAATGCCATCGGCTCCTGCGCGCTCAGCAATTTCAGCGGCATGGACGGGATCGGGGTACTTAGTGCCACGTGCGTTGCGTAAAGTAGCAATATGATCGATGTTTACCCCAAGATAAATTGAGCTCATTTTCCAATACTCCTTGCTTTGGGAATGCCTACTCGAGGTAAGAACAATTCCCGGCTTTTTAATGGTTTGCCGCCAAGATAAGGCTTTAAGGCTATTCGTGTAAAGCGTTTTGCTGCTTTCAGCTGCTCTTTGGTGGTAAATCGACGTTCACTGATCGCAATTAGCTCATCACCTAAAAATGAAAAGTGGTCTTTTCTCACCGAGGCAATAAACCCTTGTTGTTCACGATACCGATAAGTCATGGTGGGTTCAACAAGCTCTCCTGTTCCCGCACAATGCATAAAATCGACCCCATATCCGAGAGCTGAGAGCAAGGCGAGTTCAAAACGCCTTAATGCGGGCTCTGGGTTATCGCTTTGTGCTAACTCGGTCAGTGCGTGCAGGTAGTCATGAAACAAAGACGGCATGGCAACTTCGGCAACAAGAACCCGCCCAACAAGCTCATTAACGTACATCGCAGAATACAGATTAATACCAGATAGTGGCAGACCTAGGCTGATGGGTTCCGCTTGACGAAGGGTTTTCATTGAACTATTACCCGACCACTTCAACAAGAGAGGCGTAAAAGGTTGTAGAGCACCTTTTAAATTAGAACGCTTGCTACGAGCCCCTTTAGACATCAAAGTGACTCGGCCATACTCTTCGCTAAACACATCGAGGATTAAGCTTGATTCACTGTAAGGGCGACGGTGCAATACAAAACACCGCTGCAGTCCTTCACTCATACCGCCACCCTATTAAAGATACAAAAAGAGAGAGTTAATACTCTCTCTTTTATCTAGCAAAAACAAATCGTGTTATCGATTAATGCCGTATTATAAATCGTCGATGTAGCCTAATGAACGTAAAGCTCGCTCATCATCTGCCCAACCGGATTTCACTTTGACCCAAGTTTCCAGGTAAACCTTACGGCCAAACAACTCTTCCATATCAAGACGCGCTTCACGACCGATAGTTTTGAGTTTTTCACCCGCTTTGCCAATCACCATTTTTTTCTGACCGGTCCGTTCAACCCAAATTAGAGCATTGATATGAAAACCATCGTTGTCCGGGTTGTAGTCAAAACGTTCAATTTCAACAGTGACTGAATATGGTAATTCATCACCAGTAAAACGCATCAACTTTTCACGGATAATTTCAGACGCCATAAAGCGTTGAGATCGATCAGTGACGTACTCTTCAGGGAAGTGATGCTTAGCTTTGGGTAAATGATTTTTTACGTGTTTACGTAGCACATCCACATTTTTACCCAGCTTAGCCGAAATAGGCACAACATCGAGGAAATCCATCTTTGAAGATACTTTCATCATATGCTGCATAACATCGTTGCGATCTTGAACGTTATCAACTTTGTTAATACACAACACAACGGGATAATCGGCTTTTCTTAGCTTGTTCAACACCATTTCATCGTCTTCAGTCCAATGGGTACCATCGACGAGGAAAAACACCAAGTTAACATCACTTAAAGAGCTGTTCGCAGCGCGGTTCATCAAGCGGTTGATCGCGCGTTTTTCTTCAATATGAAGCCCAGGGGTATCAACAAAAATCGCTTGATAGTCACCTTCAGTTTCAACGCCCATAATACGATGGCGTGTTGTCTGTGGCTTACGAGAAGTAATCGAAATCTTCTGGCCTAAAATGTGGTTCAACAGTGTTGATTTTCCAACATTTGGGCGACCAACAATGGCAACAAAGCCACAATGTTGATTTTCAGGAGTGCTTGGTGTGTTGCTTGACGCGAAATACGCATCAATATCAAATTCGTTATCAGCCATTGGTCAATTGCTCTAATGCTGTTCCAGCTGCCGCTTGTTCTGCTTTGCGACGACTGGTACCTTTTCCAATAACAGGCTGTCCGAGGCCTGCCACTTCACACGACACCGTAAATTCTTGGTTGTGTGCTTCACCTTTAATATTAGTCACTATGTACTCAGGGAGTGGCTTTCTTCGACCTTGAAGGAACTCTTGAAGACGTGTTTTAGGATCTTTTTGCGATACACCGGGCTCAATGGCATCTAAGCGTGTTTTGTACCAGCTTAAAATAACCTGACGAACCTGCTCTGTATCACTGTCTAAATACACGGCTCCGATAATAGCTTCTACTGCATCAGCGAGAATAGAATCACGGCGAAAGCCACCACTCTTTAACTCACCTGGACCTAATTTTAAGTAATCTCCGAGTTCAAATTCACGGCCTAGCTCAGCCAATGTGTGACCTCGAACTAAGGTAGCACGCATACGACTCATGTCGCCTTCATTCACCTTAGGAAAACGATGATACAAATCATCGGCTATCACAAAACTTAAAATTGAATCGCCCAGAAACTCAAGACGTTCATTGTGCTTACCATGAGCACTTCTATGCGTTAATGCTAACTCTAGGTGATCGGTATCATTGAATTGATAACCGATCTTTTTTTGTAGCTTCTCAATAGGAGAATTCATACTCTCTCGACTTGTTTGGGTCCAGCTTATGCTGGACTAGTTAATACCACCGATGCGATTAAATCGCACACCGGTTGGGATCCATGAAGGCAATGCACTGTCGTCACTGCGTTCAAATTCAAAGCTAATCCAAATACCCACCGCTTTACCGACTAAATTGGCTTCAGGAACAAAACCCCAGTAACGGCTATCAGCACTATTGTCACGGTTATCACCCATGACAAAATACTGACCTTGTGGAACAACCCATTCACTCACACCACTGCGAGGTTGATACGCTTCGCGGCGGTCTTGCCTTAATGGATTCACTAAAATCTGATGTTTGACTGCGCCTAGTTTTTCATCCAGCTGGATTAACGGAATGCCATTTTGAGAAAACTCACTCTCTTCGACATTCGATAAATGCACAGGCTTACAATCACGCTCACCGACGGCCTGAATACAAATTTCTTTCTTACCGTTATAACGCACGGTATCACCCGGCATACCGACAACACGCTTGATATAATCGATGCTTGGTTGTGGTGGGTACTTGAATACTGCGACATCACCACGCTCTGGCTTACCGGTTTCCACCAACTGGCTACGCCATACTGGATCTTTGATTCCGTACGCGAATTTTTCCACCAGAATGAAGTCACCCACCAATAGAGTTGGCATCATGGATCCAGATGGAATTTGAAACGGTTCATAGATAAAGGAACGCAAGACTAAAACAAACGCGATCACAGGGAAGATAGAGACGCTATTTTCAATCCACCAAGGCTGAGTGCGCATTTTTTCAACCGTAGCAGAGTCTAATCCATTGGTTTCAGCCTCAGCATTATCTATTTTTTGTTGGCGCTGCTTAGCCCAAACCCACTTTTCCAGCGCCCACACAATACCGGTAACTAGTGTTACGATGACTAGAATCAGTGAAAATGTATTTGCCATTAGCTTCCCTTATCTAAAAATACGAAAGTGAAAGGACCGAAACCCTTTCACTTAATAATGTCACTTCAAAGTAAACCTACTTTAAGTGTTAATCTTTTCCTACATGAAGAATGGCTAAGAATGCTTCTTGCGGCAGTTCAACGTTACCAATCTGCTTCATGCGTTTCTTACCTTCTTTTTGCTTCTTCAGTAGTTTCTTCTTACGACTGATATCGCCACCGTAACATTTTGCAATAACGTTTTTACGTAATTGTTTAACCGTTGAACGAGCAATAATATGCGCCCCAATCGCAGCTTGAATAGCAATATCGAACATTTGGCGAGGGATGAACTCTTTCATTTTCTCAACCAATAAACGACCACGGCTTTGCGCATTATCGTGGTGAGTAATAATGGCAAGTGCATCGACTCTGTCGCCATTAATCAGTACATCCACACGGACCATGTTTGACGCTTCATAGCGATGGAAATTGTAATCCAGTGACGCATAACCACGCGAAGTCGATTTCAAACGGTCAAAGAAATCAAGAACCACTTCAGACATTGGAATGTCGTAAGTCAAGGCAACTTGGTTACCGTGGTAAACCATATCCACTTGAACGCCACGCTTTTCGATACATAAGCTAATAACGTTACCTAAATAGTCAGAAGGTACTAAGATATTACAACGGGCAATCGGTTCGCGGATCTCTTCAAGATCATTAATTGCAGGTAACTTTGATGGGCTATCTACATACAAAAGCTCACCTTTGTTTAGCACAACTTCGTAAACTACCGTTGGGGCTGTGGTGATCAGGTCTAAGTCGTATTCACGCTCGAGACGCTCTTGAATGATTTCCATATGCAGCATACCAAGGAAACCACAACGGAAACCAAAACCGAGTGCTGCTGAACTTTCAGGCTCATAAAACAGCGACGCATCGTTTAGGCTAAGTTTGCCTAGTGCATCACGGAAGTTTTCATAATCATCAGAAGAGACAGGGAACAAGCCTGCGTATACCTGCGGTTTCACTTTTTGGAAGCCTGGTAAGCGTTCTTCACAGCCACCTTTTGCGAGTGTTAACGTATCACCAACAGGCGCACCTAGGATGTCTTTAATACCACAAACTACCCAGCCAACTTCACCGGTTCGTAGAACATCAGTATCGACTTGCTTCGGTGTAAAAATACCAATACGGTCAATACCCCAAACTTGATCGGTACTCATGACTCGGATCTTGTCATTTTTCTTTAGTGAACCATTTTTGATTCGAACTAATGAAACCACACCAAGGTAGTTATCAAACCACGAATCAATGATCAGTGCTTGCGTTGGACCTTCAGGATCACCCTCGGGTGGTGGGATCTGCTTAACGATAGTCTCAAGAACGTCGTCAACGCCAAGCCCTGTTTTGGCTGAACAACGCGTGGCTTCCATCGCGTCGATACCAACAATCTCTTCAATCTCTTCCGCTACGCGTTCAGGGTCGGCGGCTGGTAAGTCAATCTTATTCAAGATGGGCACGACTTCCAGATCCATTTCAATCGCGGTGTAACAGTTCGCTAAGGTCTGGGCTTCTACACCCTGGCCAGCATCAACCACCAACAATGCACCTTCACACGCCGCTAGAGAGCGAGACACTTCGTAAGAGAAGTCTACGTGTCCTGGGGTATCGATGAAGTTAAGTTGATAGGTTTCACCATCTTTCGCTTTATAATCGAGTGTCACACTCTGCGCTTTAATGGTGATGCCACGTTCACGCTCTAAATCCATTGAATCTAAAACTTGCGCGTCCATTTCACGCTCACTTAATCCACCACAAACTTGGATTAAACGGTCTGAAAGGGTCGACTTACCGTGGTCGATATGGGCGATAATCGAAAAATTACGAATGTGCTTCATAGGCTTGGGGTGACTAAACTCGTTGAAAATAGGAATAATATGAAAGCGGCCTGAGGCTGCATTTCAATCAAGTTGGCAGATTCTACCCAATTTCTAATCAATTCGCACTCTTATTTGCGGTTTGAATAATGGCCCCACCAAGGGTTCGAAGTAAAATCACCTGCTGCTCAGAGGCTTGCTCCAATTTCAGAGCCTTGTGCTTTGCTAGCTTAAACCCAGCAAAGGCAAATAAAAACGCACTGGCAATCACACCCGGCTCCCCCACTTGAAAGTAAGGAACCAGTAGCAACTGCCCTAAAATGGCACCGAGTATTAACGAAAACAGAGGAATTAGATAAATGGTTGCCGCTGATTGCAGCAGTGTTTTTTCAGGAAAACCGATTTCAACAACATCCCCTTTATTCACCGGTTTAGGGCTAGCGACACGCCAAGAAAGCGCCTTAGCCCCTACGGCTTTACTCACAATCCCCGTCCCACAACTTTGCTTTGATGCACAGCTAGAACAACTTGTTTGTTGATCACAGCTCAGCTCAAGAATGTATTCTTGGTCATTATTATGCACCGCAGCAACCGTTGCCAAAGCTGTCATCATTGCGTTGCCGCCTTAGTCTCATTAAATGAAATGGATTGAGCAATACGTTTGGCCGTACTCGGGGGAATATCACCGACGACAGAGATTTCAGAGCGCCCTTTAACAAAGCTATGAAGTGTTCTTCGCCCTTGACGAACGAGTTGCCCTTTCAAAGAGTGATCATCGCTGTCTGAGACGTAGACTGAAAAGCTAAATAAACCATCTGAATACATTTGGCTTTCAACCATTCGATCAGTCACAGCCATTCGGTAACGATTAAGCTCTTTAGCTTCAAACCCACTCGGTATCCAACCAACACTCCAGAATGTTTGTTTTACATTACCTTTTGGCAAGGAAATAACTTCTGGTAATTGAGCATCTTTCAAACCACTAAGAATGCCTTCAATTTGATCGTTAATTGAGTAGGAAATCGTACGATATTGCTCTAATACTTCACCATCTCGATCAACCAAATCAGCTCTAAGTGGGAGGCTATTTTTCTCATCGACCCATAAGACATAGGAATATCTTAAACCGTCTTTGGGGACGATACGTAAAACCTGACAAGCCGTTCCCGCTTCTCGCGCCCGACCAACGGTAATGAAGTCATAATGTTCACTCAAATGATCGATGCTTGTGTTGAGCAATGGAATCGTCGGTGCGACCATCTTCCCTGACTCAATAGTAAATGGCTCTACCCCAGGTTCAATGTAACTGACCTCATCACCACGACGTATCACCTCACGAACAGGGCCACTTAGATAAACGAGATGGGCAAGCTGCTGGGATTCACTTCGAGCGTGACGATACAGCAAAGGTTCAATGCTATTCTTTTTGATCAGAACATAAGAGAGTTCGTAATTTAACTGCTGACTTGCTTCATTCATTTGATGCAACAAAGCCTCTGCAGAAGAGGATTCTGCAAAGGCGTTGTTGACATTCAAACTGAGCAGCGTCAGAGCACTGATCAGGATTTTTTTCATTCAATTACCGGTTCAATGATGTCGCCATCTGAATATTCACTGTTCAGCCTTAGCTGTAACTCATAATCGAGAAGCATTGCGTTAACACGACGGCGCTGCTCTTGAACATTCACATTTTGATTCTGTTTTCCTACGGATTCTCGACTCAAACTCACAGGCTCAACACTGCCTGATAAAGGAATCGTTTGTAATACTGGAAACTGTTCTGCCGATGAGGATTCTGCACCAGAGTACTGTTGCACACCAAATATGACCGCTAATGAGACACAGGCTGCGACAGCCACTTGCCCAAATTGAGGCATCCAGTCAGGTAGATAGCGCCTTGCTTGGCTCGGCGTTGGTTGAGTTTCTCTGTGTGTAGCTAACTCTGAAACGTTGCTATTTAATAAGCTATGCGTAGGCTCATCTTCGAGAGCTAACGCGACACTTCCAGCAATGTTCCACTCCGCAACCTTCGGCGTGTCACCACGCATTACATCACCAATCAAATGGTAATTTTTCCAGGTATCTAGACATTCTTGATCGAGTTGAATCTCTGAAATCAGAGCCTTATCGACCACTTCTCCATCCATGAGTGCTGAAAGTTTTTCTTGGTCAGCCATTATTTTCACCATTTTATTACTAGTACTAACGCTGCAAAAGAGGCTTTATTTTCTTTTCCACCGCTTCACGAGCACGGAAGATACGTGAGCGTATCGTTCCTACGGGGCAATCCATTACTTCTGCGATTTCTTCATAACTTAAGCCATCTAGCTCTCGTAGCGTCATCGCGGTTTTTAAATCTTCTGGCAGTGCTTCTATCGCGCTAAAAACCACTTGTTTCAATTCATTGGACAACGTTAAGTTCTCAGGGTTCGATATTTCTTTTAGCGCACTGCCCGTTTCATAGTATTCAGCATCTTCAGCATCAACATCAGTTGCAGGAGGTCTTCGTCCTTGGGCAACAATGTGATTTTTAGCAGTGTTAACAGCAATACGGTATAGCCAGGTATAGAACGCACTTTCACCACGAAAGGTGGGAATGGCTCGATACGCTTTGATGAAAGCCTCTTGGGCCACATCGGCTACATCGCCA
>NZ_JBNGCJ010000621.1:0-7508 GCF_049974785.1 Vibrio genomosp. F10 str. 9ZD137 | reverse complement strand
TGAGCCGCTCTTCCGATCTCTACCGGTGTGGTCGGAGCGTCAGTCGTGGCGATGGGGCTTATCTCACTCCCTGTCATGCTTAAATACAATTACGATAAAGGTCTTGCGTGTGGAACCATCTGTGCCTCGGGTACGCTTGGTCAAATCATTCCGCCTTCGATAGTGCTGATTTTACTTGGTGATGTATTGGGTGTCCCTGTTGGTGACTTATTCAGTGCTGCGATTGGCCCTGGTTTTGTTCTTGTTGGCGCTTACATTGTTTACATTCTTATTTACGCCAAACTCAACCCTGAATCTGCGCAATCGATGGAGCGAGATGAGTCGATTAGCCGTAAAGATGAAGTGATCACGGCGTTAAAAGCGGTCATCCCGCCATTGGCTTTGATCATCGTTGTACTAGGGTCAATTTTTGCGGGTATTGCTACACCCACTGAATCGGCTGCTTTAGGCGGTGCTGGTGCAATAGTGTTAGCAATTCTGTACAGACAATTTAGCTTTTCAATGGTTTATGAGGCAGCGAAAGAGACCGTTAAAGTGACGGCAATGGTCTTTGCTATTTTGCTAGGTGCAACGGCATTCTCTATGGCCTTCACTTACACTGGCGGAGATTACTTAGTCGAAGAGTGGATGCTTCAGTTACCTGGCGAAAAATGGGGCTTCTTAATCATCACAATGGTTGTGATTTTAATCCTCGGTTTCTTTATCGACTTTGTGGAAATCTGTTTCATTATTGTTCCTATTATCGCACCTGTCGCTGAGATAATGGGCATTAATATGACGTGGTTTGCTATCCTAGTCGCGATGAACTTACAAACCTCCTTCTTAACGCCTCCATTTGGTTTCAGTTTATTCTATTTGAAAGGGGTTGCACCTAAAGGAGTAACCACCATGGATATTTATCGAGGGGTGATGCCATTTATTGCAATCCAAATTGTCGTACTGATGTCATTGTTACTATTCCCTGGTTTCTATGGCATGTCTTAATAGCAGGTTAATTTGTGTCAGTGAAGAGTTCGTTGGCGGATTCATCCGTGAGTTTAATGATTAGATGAAATAGTGTGATCGCTTAAATTCAACCTGACGTGACAAACTGTTACAGTAGAACGGCTTATCAAGTTTTGATAAGCCGTTTTTCTATGAGGAAAAGGAATGCCTCTAAAAGCTAAATTAATATTATTAACGCTTATCCCGCTGCTACTGGTTACCGTAAGCATTAGCTGGATCTCTATTTATCAAGCCCAGAAACTCGGCGAAAAAGAAGTCGAAATTTTTTATGACCGTCTGATCGCGGCGAAAGAGAGTGCGCTAAAGGACAGTTTGGATCTTGCCTTCGACGCAATTTCTTATGTCTACAATAACCCTGACCTCTATGAAGCCGAAGCAAAAGCAGAGGTTAAAGCGATACTCACTCGACTTCGATACGGCACCGACGGGTACTTTTTTGCGTATGATGAAAATGGCATTAACCTGGTTCACCCTATCCAGCCAGACCTGATCGGTAAAGACTTACTGCATATTCAAGACAGCGATGGAGACTTCCTTATTGAAGCCCTCATTTCTCAAGCGAGGAGAGGGGGAGGATTCCACCAATATTTGTGGCAAAAGCCTTCGACAGGGGAAATAGTACCCAAACTGAGCTACGCGAAATGGCTAGAGAAATGGGACTGGATGATTGGCACTGGCCTTTATATTGAGGACATCAGTCAAGAAGTCGCGACGATGCAATCGGCCGTCCGGAACAATATAGAAACGACGTTTTTCACGGTTATGGTGATTCTAGCGGTGACGGTTGCGGTGATCATCGTGCTGACACTTGCGATTAATTTGCATGAGCACCGGTTAGCGGATAAAAACCTGAAAGAACTTGTTTATCAGACGGTGATGTTTCAAGAGGATGAAAAGAAACATCTTGCTAGAGAGCTACACGATGGTATTAATCAGCTGTTAGTATCGAGTAAATGTCATCTAGAGTTACTTGGGCATAAACTTCAAGATCAGTCACTTAAAACGCATGTTGAGAAATCTCAGCAATCGTTGATGTCGGCAATTAATGAAGTGCGTCATATTTCTCATCAGTTACGACCAAGCGCTCTTGATGATATTGGTCTTGAGGCTGCTCTGTCCGCGTTGTTACAAGACTTTCGATCTCATTCGGGTGTGGAGATTGAAACCGTATTTGATATGCAGAAAGGGAAGCTGAAATCAGAGGCGGCAACAACACTGTATCGAGTCACTCAAGAATCGTTAAACAATATTGAGAAACATGCCAACGCAACTAAGGTAACGGTTGTACTCCAACAAATGGGCAGTATGCTCCAACTCATGATTCGAGATGACGGCGTAGGATTTCTGGTTAATGGTATCCTAAAGACACGTGGCATTGGTTTAAGGAATATGCGGGAACGAGTCGAGTTTATGGGCGGAGATTTTGAAATGATGAGCGAACCCGGTTTTGGGACGGAAATAATCGTATTGCTGGATTTAGATGGATTAGTTTATGAATGAAATTATTAGAGTCGTCATCGTTGATGATCACCAGGTCGTATTAGATGGATTCATCGCTCGATTGGAATTAGAAAAAGATATCGAGGTGATAGGCACAGCGAGTAACGGAATTGAAGCCATTGATAAGGTCAGAGATCTAAAACCCGATGTCGTTCTAATGGATGTGAGCATGCCTTTAATGAATGGCATTGACGCAACACGTCTGATTAGAGAAGAGTTCCCTGACGCCAAGATCTTGATGCTGACGATGCACGATCAGCGTGAATACATTATGAAGGTGATGCAAGCTGGAGCGGTGGGTTATATGCTAAAAGAGATCACGGCGGAAAAGATGGTACAAGCAATCAAGACTGTTAATCAGGGGTCGACTTACTTCTGTGAAACCGCTACTCAAACTCTATTTTCTGAAAATGTGATTCCGTCAAGCAGCACCGTCAGCCCATTGAGTCGCCGAGAAGAGGCGGTATTAAAGCTCGTTGCTCAAGGAAACAGTAGCAAAAAAGTCGCGCTTTTGCTCGATATTAGCTGTCGTACGGTGGAGACTCACAGGCAAAATATTAAGCATAAATTGGGTCTCAACTCGACCGTAGAGCTTGCTAAATACGCAATTGAAAATGGCATCATCGAGTAACCGAGAGTCATGTTTACGGTCAGTATGTTTGGTTCTACTTTAAAGGATATTCAGTTCACTCGTGTTAACTTCAATGGGTGCTTATTTCAAAGAGCATAGCTCGATTCACCATTCTTTCTTCGCCCTAAACCTTTACCAGTGACTATAAACGGGTCAATCAAAGGGGCGTTTGTGCCTCTTTTTTGGCACATTTACCTCCTGTATTCATTCGCCTTTGCGGACATATCGTCATTTCATTGTCATCTTATGTTCATCACTCGCCTGATACGTTGAGATCGACAGATTTCATTTACAGACGTCATTCAAAGATAGCCTGCTGGTGAGTGTCATACATATTAATGCTGATTTTATATACAGTATTTTATTGTAAAATCTCAATCAGCTTCTATACTGTTTATAGGTACAGTGTTAATTGAGGTGAGATATGTTGTGGGAAACCTTAGAGCGAGTGAATCGCTTACGACAAGAAGCTTTAAGCAACCAAGAGTTCATCGATTCAGCAAAAGAGCATGAACATGCTTTGCGAGAGCAAGAGTGCACCGATAAAAAAAAGCGCTCTAAGAAGCAAGCACGCAGTAAATCACTAGCACAGGTCTATCAGCAAACCGAGTTTAGTTTTAACCCATCGGGGATTGAACATTAGTTGCTTTTTATTTAAGCGCCATCAGTTAAGTACAATCCGCCAGGCACTATTTAGTCGGAGTCTAATAGGTTAGGGCGTGATCTCTATGGTATCCTTTGTGCCCCGTTTACTGGATAGCAATAACGATATTGCTATCGCATTTGCCAAAGAGTACCAACATGAGAGCATTTGTTGTTCGAGCGCGAGCCGCTTCAACTGATAAAAACACATTCCTAGCCTCTGTAGGAGAAGAAGCACATACCGAAATTTTGGCTCATGTGTTGATGAATGCTATTTTTACCGCTCAATCACACCGAGATGATGTTGAGGTGTATTTAGTTCTCGAAAGTACTCAAGACTTTTCTCGAACAGTTCGTTTTCAATCCAGTGAACTTCACAATATTGGTGGATTTCACGAACAAGCGTTGATCAATATGATCGCCCGTGCGCTTGATGCTTCGGTTGGCATGACAAAAGAGCAATTGCGCCAAGTTGAATCAGGTATTAGTGTTGAAACCGTCAGTTTTGAGCGTTTAATCCAGCGCTTAGCCGAGTCTTATCAACTCTACCTACTTGATAAAAAAGGTGACTCTGTACGAGATATTGAACTTGCTCACAATGCGTGTTTTTTGCTGACCGATCATATTCCCATGCCAAAGAAATCTTGGAATAGCCTGAAGCGCTTAAACACGCAAAAAATAAGCTTAGGGCCCAAAATGCTGTTTGCTTCCCAGTGCATTGTCTTGATCCAAAATGAATTGGATATCCAACTCGGCTAAACGTCTATACCGTTAAAGAGCCATCAATGTATTTATAGGCACTACACGTTAACCGAGGTAGTGCTTTTTTGTGATGATCCTAGCCAAATGAGCAGATACCTACTATTTGCGCCAGCGAGGACCGCAGTATCTACTATATTTATCCTATCCAATAATGAGAATTTTCGTTGGCGTAGGTTTTAAATTAATGAAGATAAAAATAGGCCTCGGCTTTATGTTTATTCTACTGACTGCTCTTGTATTTTTTATCCAAGACAGCAGTTCTCGTGTGGTGCCCAATTCTAGTCCGATTAAAATTGCCGTTTCCCAAACGCCTTTATCCTCTCCTTTTATTATTGCTCAGCATCTCAAGCTATTTGATCAAAAACACATCAATGTAGAGTTTGTCCCTTGTTCAGGAGGGGTCGCTTGCGCCAAAGCTCTATTTAATAATGAAGTCGATTTTGCCACGGCTTCCGAATCAGTTGTTATGTTTGAGAGTTTTAAACACGATGATCTTTCTGTACTGACGAGCTTTGCTGAGTCGGGTAATGATTTGAAGTTGTTGGCATTAGGCGAAGGTAAAATAACGTCTATTAATGAATTGGAAGGGAAGAAAGTGGGCGTTGTAAAAGCGAGCGCCAGTGAATTCTATTTTGATTCATTGCTTATTGCTCACAATCTAAAGCGCGCTCAGGTTCAACGTGTTTATTTAGCGCCGAATGAACTTAACAATGCACTGATCACAGGAGGGGTAGACGCTATATCTGTTTGGGAACCTTATGGATATGCCGTTATGTTAGAGTCGCCCGATATTATTAACTTGGGTTTAGAAGGCGTGTACAACTTAACATTTAACCTTTTGACTCGGTCCTCGTTAGAAGAACAGCATATGACCAACTCTGTCATTATTTTGGAACAGCTGAACACAGCCATACAGTGGATGCACGCCCAGCCAGAGCAAGCAAAAAGTATTGTGGCGAAAGCATTGAATATCCCTAGAACACAACTCGATTGGTCTTGGCAAGATTACACATTTCGACTTTCTATTGGCAATGCACTGTTATCAAACTTGCAGCTTCAAGCTCGGTGGGCGATAGAGACCGAGTTAGTAGAGCGGGCGTTACCAAACTATCGACGCGTACTTTCACCTAAGGCTTTGGAGCATGTCATGAATAGAACAGTGAGTTATGAATGATGAATTCTATTCTCCACAAGTTAAGTTTTTTGGCGGTTAGCGCATTCTTACTGGTGGCGCTGGTGAGTGCATCATTACTGAATATTAGAGATAAACACCAATTGGGCGATAGCCAAATGAAAACGATTCTTGAAATACAGTTGCGTGTTGATATGTTGAGAAGCCAGCTTTGGGTTTTTTTGCAACGTGGTGATCAAGAAAGCTTAGAGGAAGTGTATATAGCCCAGCAGAACCTTGCTAAAAACTTAAGCCAGCAAATGGATTTCCCAGCATCGATTGGTAACTTGAAACGGATGAACCACAGCCTAGCGGTTTTGTTACGCCAAGAGATAAACTTATATTCATTGTCAACGTCATTGAGCAACACGACAAACTCAAGCCCAAGTCCTAATGAGGAAGCGATTCTCCTTTTACACTCTCGATATAATATGATTGTTCAAACGATGGAAGAAGAACTGTTTCATCTTCAAACGAATGTGCTTAGCAAACAGAGTATCCACAATGAAACGTCGATTGTAAAAACCGCGCTAATATTATTGTTCTTCTCAATAATGGTTGCGGTTTTAGCGCTGCTCATTTTAAAGCAGTTTAGGATCGGGTCGAATGTGATTAAATCGGGAATTTATAAGCTATCAACCGGCGATTTTTCAAGCCGTATAGTCCACCCTAAATTAGATGAAGAGTTTGCCATCATTGTGAACTTTTTTAATGAGATGAAAGGGTCACTTCAAGAGCACACCGTGACAAAAGACCAGTTAGAGAAAGAAATTCAACTAAAAACCTCAACCTTACGAAAACAGACCGAACAATTGCAGTATTTGTCTGAGCGTGACTCACTGACAGGGGTTCTCAATCGAAGGGCATTCCATGTCAGCTTGGGAAAAGCGATGGGTGCAGCGTCGAACTCAGAGAATAAAATCGCTATCATCTTTATTGATTTGGATAAATTTAAACTGGTGAATGATACCAAAGGCCACCTAGCAGGAGACAAGGTACTTTTGACGTATGCTACTCGATTGAAGCAAGCAAGCAGACCGACAGATATCATCGGTCGCCTAGGCGGCGATGAATTTGCTATGTGCTTAACGTCACTGAACAGTACAGATCGGATTGAGTCAATACTACAAGGGTTACTGACCGAGTTGGATAAGCCGATTGCACTCGATGATGAGGATGTATCTGTCACTAGCAGTATTGGTGTGAGCATTTATCCCACAGAGTCTGAGAGCCTAGATGAACTATTGGATTTGGCGGATAAAGCGATGTACCAAGCTAAACAACAGAGTAGTAGTGCCTATCATGGACAGTTTGTGAAGAACGTAAAAGCGGGATAAGGTTGATTGATACAGTGACGAATGCTTGACGTTTAGCAGCAAGGAATATTCATAATAAACGGTGAAAATGCTCACCGTCTATTATTCGATAGTTTCTTAACGCATTGTTTAATCGCTACCGTCACAAAACCGATTAGCGATGAGTAGAGTTTTGCTCAGGTTTTTTAAATTGGCGACGACGTTTAGGTTTATTGGTCGCACTTTCGGTGCTGTTACCACCAACATGGCGCTTATTTTTTCCTGCTGGCTTATGACCACGAGCGTTGTCCCCCGAGCGCTGACCATCGGCATGGTTGCTTTTCGGTTTCTTTGGCTTTTTCGGTTTAATCGGTCGAGTGTCCAATTTCGATTCAGGTAGCGTATTCGTTGGTTTAAATCCTTCTAGCTCATGACGAGTAAGAACTTGTTTAATCAAACGTTCGATACCAAATAAATCAATGGCTTCATCAGCACACACTAA
>NZ_JBNGCJ010000620.1:0-2206 GCF_049974785.1 Vibrio genomosp. F10 str. 9ZD137 | reverse complement strand
GCGATTTCTTCGATGAGCTGTACTTACGGGCATACTCCAACCGAAACGGTAGTGGCTATGCTTGAAGGCACTGATCGCGATACAAACTTAAAACTCGATCAAATTGAACCTATTGCTGCTTATTTCCGTGAAGTCCGTAAAAAATACGCGAAGTGGGAAGGGCAACTTAAAGGTGTGGATTCTCGCATTCTAATTGCTCAAGTGCCTGGCGGCATGCTCACCAACATGGAAGGTCAGCTAAAAGAACAAGGCGCAGCGGATCGCCTGGACGAAGTGCTTGAAGAGATTCCTCGCGTACGTAAAGAGCTAGGGTATATCCCTCTTGTCACACCAACCTCGCAAATTGTTGGTACGCAGGCCGTCATTAACGTATTGACTGGAGAGCGCTATAAGAGCATTACCAAAGAGACGGCAGGTATACTCAAAGGTGAGTATGGTGCAGCGCCTGCTGAAGTGGATAAAGCTTTACAAGCCAGAGTTCTCGACGGTGCAGATCCGATCACCTGTCGCCCTGCTGATTTACTCGATAATGAACTGGAATCACTGACTACTGAGCTTTTAGAGAAATCGAAATCTGAAGGTATCTCTCTCGCTGAAGACACGGTGGACGATGTTTTAACTTACGCTTTATTCCCTCAAGTGGGTTTGAAGTTCCTTAAAAACCGTCGTAACCCAGAAGCCTTTGAACCTGCTCCAACTTTAGAGTCGGCACAACCTAAAGCTGTCGCTAGCGCGCCTCAAGGTGGCATAGAGACATACAGCGTAAAAGTTGACGGTCAAGTCTATGACGTCGAAGTGGGCCCTCAAGGTGAGTTGACTTCTGTTGTTGCTTCTAACGTGGCGGCTCCAGTAGCAGCACAGGCAAGTGCTCCTTCTGGTAATGCTGAAGCCGTTCCTGCACCTCTGGCGGGTAATATTTTTAAAGTCAACGTTCAAGCGGGTGCTCAAGTGGCTGAAGGGGATGTGTTATTGATCCTAGAAGCGATGAAGATGGAAACAGAAGTACGAGCTGCACGTGGTGGTATCGTCCAAGATCTTCATGTTAAAGAAGGTGATTCTGTCGTTGTAGGCTCACCATTATTAAGCTTGGCGTAAGGGAGTACCATGGAAGGATTGATGACCTTATGGTCTGAAACAGGGATTGCAAATTTCGAGTTCGGTCAACTGTGCATGATGCTCATTGGTTGCTTGTTGTTATTTTTAGCCATTCGTAAAGGTTTTGAACCTCTATTGCTGTTGCCTATCGGATTTGGTGCTGTACTGGCTAACATACCTAACGCTGGGTTTACCGATCCGGGCGGGTTGCTTTACTACGTTTACTACGTTGGTATCGAAACAGGGATTTTCCCACTACTCATTTTCATGGGAGTAGGCGCAATGACCGATTTTGGTGCTCTGATTGCGAACCCTAAAACGCTTTGGTTAGGTGCAGCCGCTCAGTTTGGTATTTTCGCTACCCTATTTGGTGCCATTTTACTGAACTATATTCCTGGTATGGAATTTACGATGGCCGATGCTTCGTCTATTGCGATTATTGGTGGAGCGGATGGCCCAACTGCGATTTTCTTAGCAAGTAAACTGTCACCAGACTTACTGGGCGCTATTGCGGTCGCTGCGTATAGTTATATGGCGCTGGTTCCAATCATTCAGCCACCAATAATGAAAGCGCTGACAACGCCAGAAGAGCGTAAGATTAAAATGGCACAGTTACGTCATGTGGGTAAAGCCGAGAAAGTGCTATTCCCACTCGCGGTACTGTTAATGACGATCTTGTTCCTTCCATCGGCAACACCGCTGGTCGGCATGTTCTGTTTGGGTAACCTAATGAGAGAAGCGGGTGTGGTTGACCGCTTATCTAAGACCGCTCAAAACGAACTGATTAACATTGTGACCATTTTCTTGGGGCTAGGTGTCGGTTCTAAATTGCAAGCTGAAGAGTTCTTGAACCTTGAAACATTAGGGATTCTTGGACTTGGCGCGGTGGCATTTAGTATTGGTACGGCAGGCGGCGTTTTAATGGCGAAAGTGCTGAATAAATACTCTAAAGAAGACATTAACCCGCTTATTGGCGCAGCTGGTGTTTCGGCTGTTCCTATGGCTGCGCGAGTCGTGAATAAAGTTGGCTTGGAAGCAAACCCGCAAAACTTTTTGTTAATGCACGCCATGGGTCCTAACGTTGCTGGTGTTCTTGGCTCTGCGGTTGCGG